>CAMYZQ010000001.1 GCA_947303895.1 uncultured Bacillota bacterium
ATGCAGATGCTACTAATATAAATGAAAAGAGTAGAAATAAACTATTAAATAAACTAAAATTAAAGGGTGTAAAAATACATACATTATTTATATATGCTCCATTAGACGTGTGTATTGAAAGAAATAATAAAAGAGAAGGTATAAAAAAATTACCTGAAATTGTTATAAAAAATTTCAATGATAAACTAGAAATACCATCTCATAATGAAAAATATAAATATAAATCCATTGTAGAAGTGAGGAATTTTTAATATATGTCAGATAATATAAATAGTCCAAAACATTATCAGTTACCAGGATTAAATATAGAAGCTATCGATGTTATAAAGTCTGTACTTGGTGATGATAAATTTGAGGGTTATTGTAGAGGAAATGTTATAAAATATATTTTAAGAGCAGATGCTAAAAATGGTGTAGAGGACTTAAAGAAAGCCAAAGTATATCTTAATTGGGAAATTGAATCAAAGGAGAAAGTGAATAATGAAACTCGTTAATATATTAGCACTAATATTAGTTATACTTAACAGTATTGGTATTATATACATAAAATATCTAGATGTAGTAATAAACAAGAAAATAGATGAAATTAATTATAGAATGATAGAAAATGAGCACAGAAGAAACCAAGACTTATTTGCATAATTTAATAGATAGTTGTCCAGATTATTACTCTAAAGAAAAAATTTTTATACATATGCTAAACACTATGTTAAGAAACAGTAGTAAAGAATTTGCTGTTGATGTAGCATATGATGTAAATAAATATATAAGTAACTTTATGCTAAATTCAATTCATATTTGTAATATAATAAATGAAAGGGCAAGTTATTTAGAAAGTTATTTAGATGGTACTTTATATAAAGATGATAAACCTGAATATAGAGAAGTTCAAAAGAATCATGCTGAATATATAAAGGATTTATCTGAGGCTTTGTTAAATGATAACACACAGAAGGTTATAGAGGCTAATTATAAAAAACAATAAATTAATATAGCGTTTACAAGGCAAGATAAAGTTAAGTTCTTGCCTTTTTTAATACATAAAAATTTTAAAAATATGCTAAATTAATTATATCATAGGTTTATGTAAAAATAACCAAGGAGAAATATTTAATGAATATAAGAGATGCTTTATATGAAAGCAAAGTACTCTCTGATGAAGATATGGAATTAGAAGATAGAATAAATTCTTTAGAAGATACAGATGAAGAAGAAAATCTAGAGGAAGAATTAATAACAGAAGAACATTATGTTGAAATTCCTGTAGAACCTGAAATGTTTGTAGAGAATTTATTAAAAGAAGAAGCACCGAAATGTAGAAAACCTGGAAGTGCTGAATACGATTCTAATGAAGGCAGAATTAAGAGAGTAAAACATTTTAGAAAACTTGCTAATATAGATGATAGTGAACCAATTACTGAATCTCTTATTGAAAGTAAGGATTGGGCAGTAAAGCAAACTGCTTGTGTGTTTAATAGACCTTCAGCTAGAATTAAAGCTGAATTACTTAATCAAAAATATACAGGGTTAGAAGAATATGAAGATTAAAAAATTAAATGAAGATACATTAGAGCAAGCAGTAAAAAGAGACGCTCAACAAGCATCAAATGAAATTAAAAATGATGTAATAGTAGACGGACATAAAAAGGGTAGTGTAGAGAAAGCTCTTGATAGAATATATAAAACTGCTAAAAGGGCTCAGAGATCTGGTAGTAAGGAATTCCAAAATTTACTTTTAATAGGTAGAGCTGGTGTTGGTAAAACTGCTATTGTAAAGAGATGGGCTAAGGATAATGGAGTTAATTTAGTAGATAAAGACGCTAAGACAATGGACCCTTCCGACTTAGGTGGTATTGTATTTGCTGATGCTGAGCATCCTGGTCAAGCTACAAAATTAAGAAGTAATGAATTAGATGCTTTACAAGCTCCAAATTCGGTATTGTTCTTAGATGAGTATAACAGAGCACCTTCTGATGTTAGAGGTTCTTTATTAACTCTTGTTAATGACCATGAATTAATTTCTGGTAAAGAGAAAATTGAATTCCCTAATTTATTATTTACTGTAGCTGCTATAAACCCACCTAACCCAAATTATAATACAGATGAGCTTGATGCTGCTGAGAGATCAAGATTCTATCAGGAGTATGTAGAAGCAGAACCCGATGTATTATTAGACTTTCTTGTTAATAGACATTTTAAGCCTCAGCTTAAAGATGCTGATGAAGAGGAAGCTACTGAAATTGAAGGTAGAATTAAATTAGCTACTACATTACTTACAAGTAGAGAATTTGCTTTTGATACAGAAGAAGATGAAAATAGATTATCAGAAGAAGATCCTAATGCTCCTATTTTAAATCCAAGATCGTTTACAAAAGCTTTAGAAATGTCTGATGGCACAAAAGAAGATTTCTTAGATGTTTGGAATCATATGTGCAACAGAGATAAAAAAGGTATGGTTGAAAGAATATTAGCTAATTACCAAGATGTTGATAATAAAGCTAATGATGCTCTTAAGAGATATAAAGGTGGAGAAGAGGTTAAATCAGCATTCCAGAGTGCTGGAGAAGACCTTTGGGGCAAATTAGATTTATAGGTGATGCCTTATGAGTATGACAAGAGAAGAACGCGCTACTAAAGAGTATATTCAAAATAAGTTAGCAAAACAAGGCTATCCTACATACGCTTCTATTCTTGGAAATTTTGATTTAAACTTAACCAGAGACCCAAATACTGTAGGTTTTATGGAACCTGGTAAGGGCCGTATAGTATTAAATAGAGGTTTAGATGAAAATCAAGTATCAGTTATTATACGGCACGAGATACTACACCAATTTTTAGAACACGAGAGACGCTTATTAAAGCATCTTGCTAATGAGCATAATCTTGATTTTGATAAAGTTGATGATAATTCATTAAATGATTTAAAAAGAAAATTATATAGTAATGATTTATTTAATGTAGCTGCTGATTATGAAATTTCTAATCGTGGTTATACAGAAGATGATAAGGAAGATATAAGAAACATTCTTCTCAATGGTCAAATATTATCCGGTTTAGTTACAGAAGATGATCACCCTGATTGGGTAGATTTGTCTGTTGAAGAAATGTATGATAAACTAAGAGAAGAAAAACAAAATCAGCCACAAAATCAAGATTCAGGTGATCAACAATCAGATGATTCTAATGATCAGGGATCAAATCAACAAAGTGATTCCTCACAGGGTCAAGGCTCTTCAAGTAGTTCTCAAGATGATTCTTCACAAGATGATCAATCAAATTCAGACGATAGTGATTCTTCACAAAATCAAGATTCAGATGATTCTTCTAACAATGATAGTTCACAATCTGATTCTGACAATTCTGAAGATGGTCAAACGGATTCACAATTAGGTAATAGTAGTTCAAGTAGTGATTCTTCAGATGATTCTAGTGATCAGTCTGATAGTAGTAGTTCTCAATCAGATGATTCATCACAAGATGATAATGCAGATACTCCTTCTTCTTCATCTCAATCCAGTTTAGGTGATAATAAAGCTAAAGGTAGACCACAAATTGGTCAAAAAGGAGATGAAGATACTTTAGCTAAGGAAGATGCTGAAAGAGAGGCACAAGCTAAAGCTGAAGCTAGTGAAGATGGTGAAGCTGAAGAAGACGATCTTAGCAAAGAAGAGCGATTAAAAAGAATTGCTAGATCTTTTGAGGATTCTGAAGCTTCAAGGGCTGCTCAAGGTGAAGCATCTGATAAAATTTATAAAGAGCGTGCTGAAAGAGCTGCGAGAGATGCTAAAAAATATCGTTCTTCTTCTATAAGAAGATTTACTGATAATCTTAATAGGTTTATTAAGAGTGAAGTTGGTAAAGAGAGAGTAAGAACTTGGAAGAAGACAGACCCAAGATATGGTACTGGACCTATTATACGAAAAGGTAAGATGAGAACCAATAATGGTAAAATACCTGTTATTAATGTATATTTTGATAGGTCTGGTTCTTGGGATTCTGCTAAAACAAAAGTTGGTCAAGATGCAATAGGCACATTAAACAACTATGTTAGAAATGGCCAAATTAAAATAAACCTTTATTATTTTAATACTTCTATACATTCAGAGGATCCAGGTGGAAGAGGTGGTACCTGGGGTACACCTATTATGGACCATATAAAACAGACAAAACCTGATAATGTTATTATTATGACAGATGATGACATTACAGATATAACTGAAAATGTAACTGTACCTGGAGCTGTATGGTTGTTATTTAAAGGTGGTCAATCTCAAAATCTTATTGATCATATTCATGGTCAAAAACAAACTAACATATATAACTTAGATTAAAGGTTTAATTAAATGGCAAATTTAGACAATGATCAATTAGAAATATTGAAAAGATATAAACAGGATTTAAGAAGGGGTAATCTTTCTAAATTAGCTAAGGATTTAACTTCTAGCATAAGTAAATATGATAGAGGTGAGATTATAGCTTATATGATTGAGCATGGCATTGATATATTATCCGCTATGAGTTTTATACCAGAGCAAGGCATTAAGGATTTAGAAAATTTACCTATTTTAATGATTCCTGGCAACATAGAAACTATTCGTAAAAATGGCATTATTAGAAATCCTTCAGTTAAAGAAATTCTTATAGAGCATGGTGTTCAAAACATAGATTCTAATGCTATTACGAATAATTCAAATTTAACTGCTGTAATTATACCGCCATCTGTAACTACTTTAGGTGCAGGTGCATTTTCACATAACCCTAATTTAAAAGAGGTATTTATATCAGATGGTATAAAGGTACTACCAAGAGGATTATTTGAAGGTTGTGATGATAATATAGTAGTAAAAGCCAATTTTAGGGAAAATAAAGCTGACAGACTTAGATGTGTTGAAGGTGAGAAAGATTGGTATAGAACACATTTAAAGTGGGTAAAGGATTAATAAAATGATTATTAATTTAAATAGATTAAATGAAAGTTTAGACAAATTATACGAAGGTAATTCATCACATTCACCATTAACAGAAGCTTTTGATGAATCTTTCCCTAAATGGTTAAAGGATAGATTACTCACTATAAAGAAATATCATACTGGTGGTTGGGCTGCTAGAAAAGATATACCATATGATCAAAGACCTGATTATATAAATGCAAGAGATGAGAATAAATATGATTCTAGCACTAAATCATTATTTGATAAGGCATTAAAAGCTGGTATAGATTTTACTAATACTAAGGTTGTTGAGGGACCTATACCTGAAAAGAGAACAGATGAAAGATTAAAGAATGAAAACTTTATACCTATTTGGTTATTTCCTAATGGCCAGGTTTATATAGAAGGTATAAATGATACTGAAATTGATTTTGATTCTGGTAAAGCTTTTAAATATGTTCCTATGAAGGATAAAATAGCTAAAGCTACAGGTTTTGCATATATTGATAAATCAAAAGTTAATCCAAATGCTATTACAGATAAGCGTAAAGATAGACGTGATATGAGATCTGAATTAATGAAGCTGCCATACTATACTCGTCAAGGTACTCAAGATTATAAGCACTTTGGTCGTGATTATTGGGGTAATGATTATGATAAATCTGGTTATCCTATATTAAATCCAGAGAGATATAGAAAAGAGTTAGAAAAAGTAGCTGGTAAAAAAATTTATCAGGTACTAGATGATTTCTATAATAGAATTGTGGACGCTAAAAGAAAAGTTGCTGATGCTTATTCTCAAATAGACCCATTTGATACTGAAGGTAATGATAGGGATAGAATACGCAACATTATGAACTATATAGACTATGCTGCTCGTAATTATAATGATTATATGAGAAAAGTTGAATATGCTCTAAATGCTGGTTATTCTGAGGATTATAAAGCTGCAGAGCTTGGCAGGATTGTTAGTAGAATAAAAAATGATGACTACATTAAACAGGTAGACAATTTAGGTTCACAAGTATTCTTATCAGAAATAGATTGGGATTAAACTAATGATAACAGTAACACAATTAAATGAATCTTTAAATAGATTATATGAAGAAAGAGTGTTCAATTATTTACAGCCTGATTTTGATATTAATAATGTAGAAGATGAATTAATTAAAAGATATGATTCATTAGAATATTTACTTAATAATAAGTATGATGTAGAAGATCATTATATTCATAGATTTAATTTTGATTTAGCTATGATAAAAAAGATGCTTAAAGAAGACATTGAAAACTTAGATTTCACTGATGATGAAGCAGTAAAATCTTTCTTTGATGATTTAGATAGTCGAATACATCATGCTGAAGGTTATATTGGATTACCGGGATAGATAATAATGAAATTAAATGAAATGATAGAAAGCATAAACAAGAAATATCTTGTAGAAGACTATAGTAGTAATGAAGCTGAACTTGAGCAATTTATGTTTGATACATTATCAAATGCATTAGATAATATTGCTATGGAAGCTGCAAGTAAATTTTCTTGGTATAATCCTGAGTGGTGTGACGAAGATGGCTTTGAGTATTTTGAAACTCTTAAAAAAGCTTCTAAAGAGTTCACAAAAGGTTTATTAAAGAATTATTATATTTAAAAGGAAATAATTAATGTTAGTATATGAAAAGAAAGTAGATAATACTAGACACCTTTTTGGTACAATGGGAACTATTCCTAGTGCTGGGGATAGTCAGTTATCATATGTAGATAATAATGATGATCCAGTTACTGTTTCACTTTCTGGTTCTTACTTTGATGATGGTCATGGTGGAATTAAGGATGCTGATGGAACATCAATTAATGTTATGTTAGGTGATGTAGTTATTATTCCTAAGGGTGGAGAAGCTCCATTAAGTAATAAGTGTGAGATTACATCATTCAAGATTAGTGATGCTACAGGTACTATTACTAATACAGCTATTGCCGTTACAGTCCCTAAAGATACAGATGTAACTTCATTAACTCCGACAATCGTTGTAAGTGAGGGAGCTACAGTTTCTCCAGCTAGTGGAACAGCAAAAGATTTTACAAATGCAGTAACATACACAGTAACTGCAGAAAATGGTACTTCAACTAAAGCTTATACAGTTACAGTTACTGTAGCTGCTGAATAATTTATAAAAAAGTAGGTGGAAATGACTAGTTTACAAGATGTAAGAGATGAAATTAAATTAAAATTAACTGGTGACCTACTTGAATTCGAATTAGAAGATGAAACAATAGATAAAGTAATCGCAAGTGCTATAAGAGAATTGCAGAGGTATATAACAACTACAAGATTAATTACTATACCATTTAAGCAGTGTATTGATTTATCAGACCCTGATTGTACAAATGGTGAGGAATTGAATGTAAATTATGTAGTTATGATATATAGAACAGATGAGCTTGGTGGTAATACAACTTCTAGTTCTTCATATGATCCTATGCAAGTAGCTCAATGGCAAATGTTATCAGGTATGGGAAATTTAAAATATTTCCAAGATGCAGTATATAACTATTCCGCATGGACAACTTTACAACAAATTAGAAATACTACATCAACAGATTTAGCATTTAAGTTTGATAAAGTTACTAAAAAGTTGTATATTAATACATCTACGGGTACACCTGATTACATAACTATCGAATATATACCAGTAATTAAAGATGTTGAAGAGATACAGTCTGAATACTGGGAAGATATTCTTGTGAGACTTTCTTTAGCCTTAACAAAAGTAACTATAGGTAGAATAAGATCTAGATATACTCAAAGTAATGCTTTGTGGCAAGGTGATGGAGAAACAATTCTTCAAGAAGGTCAAGAAGAACTTAAAGAATTAAGGGAAGCTCTAGTAAATAATTCAGAGCTTTATTTTCCTATAGATTAGTAAAAGTTTAACAAGGAGAATATTAAATGAGTAATTACATTACAGAGGCATTCAAGCAATTAAATCTCCTGGAATCAGAGGATATTTCTCTTGATGCTTCTGGAATAACTGAATTAAGATCATTTTTAGATGATGCTGCAGTAGATCCAGATGAAGAAATGATGTATATCTATGATCTTAAAGCAGAAGCAGAAGAAGATTTAGCAAAATCCTATGAGGGTAAAGTAGTTCTTGAATGTACAGTATGCCATAGTCATATCTTTGAGGATAAAGAAAATATTTCTATGGACGAAGAAGGTGAAGCTTGCAAGGATATTGAGTGTCCATATTGTATGTCAAATGAAGGATATTTTATTCTTGGTGAGATAGCCCCATTTAATCAGGAAAAAGCTGATTCTTTCGAGGAAGAAGAAACAGAAGAAGAAGTTGATCTTCCAGATGTAGATATTGAAGATGCAGCTGAAGAAGTAGAAGAAGATGACTTAGAAGAATCATTAACAGAAGATATGAAGCTTGATGGTGTTGAAGAGCTTTACGATAATGATGAAATTCGTGGAGTAGAAGAACTTGAAGGTGTAGATGAACTTGAAGGTGTAGAAGAACTTCACGGAGATAAACACGAAGATCCTATTAATGAGGCTTGTGATAAAGAATCTATTAAAGAGGGTTGTGATAAAGAATTAAAAGAAGACATTGAAGATGTTTCTGTAACTACTGAGGACGAAACAATGACAATGACTACCAAAGAAGATGGTGGAGTTGTTATTGAAACTATGCCTAAAGAAGAAGAATTTGAAGCTGAATCTGATGAAGAAATGATAGTTCCTATTTCTGATGAATCTTCTGAAGTAATTGATGCTTCCGTTGATGCTCTTGATTCTGAAGATGAAGAAGATTTTGAAGCTCTTAAAGATGAAATGGAAGAAGCTGAAGATGAGGCTGCTGAAGAAGAACCATTAGAAGATACAGAAGAAGAATTTGATGAATTCGATGAAGAATCATTTGATGGTCTTGGTGAGTCTTATCTAAGAAGCTGCTATGAAAATGTTACCAATTTTAAAACATCAAGTATAGCGTCTCAAGGTAATAAATTATTTATCGAAGGTATCATAGAGTTTGATTCTGGTAATGAAAAGAAAACAAACTTTGTTTTTGAATCAATCGGAAATAACAAATTTGAAGGCTACAATGAGCAGATTAGCAGGGGTAAGAAAACATTTAAGCTTTCTGGCTCTGTAAAAGATAATAAACTTGTATGTGAATCATTAAACTACAACTATAGAAGTAAAAATGAGCTTAATGAGTCTGTGAGAGTTTATGGTACTGTAAAAAGGAAATAATTTATGGCTATAAAGTTCGATGAACTATTAGAAGCTCTTGATCCGTCATTAGATAAATTTGAAGAAGATTTAGATAATATGTGGATTATTATACCAACTGAAAGAAGGTATGATGATTTAACTGCTGATGATTATTTCAAGTTTGCTAAAAAATATGGAACATTTAATAATCAAAAAGATTGTTTTGATAAAATTGAAGAATTAGCTCCTGATAGATGGGACGCTTTTATTCCTATGAAACTTGAAGGGATTAACGAATCTTTAAATGAATCTATGACTAAAGCAGAGCTGCAGACTAAAAAATATATTATATCATATTTAAATAGAGATTATCCTAAAGTAGCTTCTTCGTTAAATGATTTTGATTTTAAATTAACTGAGGATCCTGATACAACAGGTTATATTGATTTAAATACAAAGCACGTTGTTTTAAATAGAAATTTATCTATGGATGATGCAATTAGGTGTATCTTAGATCCATTAAGAGAAAAAGAGTTTAAACAAGCTTTAAAAGACCCTGAATTTATTCAGCAAATGAGAGCTGAGAATAAAGAAATTGAAAAGCTTTTACGCGAAAAAGATGAATCATTAAATGAATCTAAACTTAATGAGATTTTATCAGAAAGTAAATTTAAAGATCCAATTAGATTTAAAATTTCTATAATAGAAGGTCCGGTACTTAAACAAGAAAGTGATAAATATGCTTTAACACCTTCTTATATTAAGAAAGCTATGTCTGGTAGATTTAATGATTTAACAAATATTTTTATTAAACCAGAAGTTTTGATAGATAATCAGGATGGTACAGGTGAGATTTGTTTTCCAGGTAGAGAAGATTTAATTGATATTATAAGAGATTATTTTAGTAAAAAATATAAATATCATGAAATAGAGATTTTATAAAATATAGTAGGAGATAATAATGGAAACTAATAATCAAAAATATGGTATCCTATTAACTCCTGATATAAGACAGCATAGGCAATATTTCAGAGAAATGTGTAAACTTATAGGTATAAGAGTTATTTATAGATCTCCAAAACCTGGTAGAAAATACACTACATATGCAGAAATAGATGCTAATTATAATCCACCCTTATTAGTTGGTTGTATATTTGATGAACACCCATCACAACAAACTTTAAGAAAAATGGGTTGGATGTCTGAACTAGATGAAAATTCTTCTTTTATCCATGTAGATTATGATTTACCTAATTTACAACAAGGAAGTATGTTTATAGTCCCAAGTGGGCTTGATGATGGAAATGGGAGATTATTCAGGGTAGTCAAAATGGCTACAAGCATGGTTTATCCAGCTTCAATAACTTGTGAAATAGTTCCAGAATATACTAATGCATTTGATGAAGCTAACTATGGTCTTGATGTAAATGCTTTAATAGCAAGTGATGATTTAAATGTATTTGAATCTGAAGAAGTGAGACCTATGACAAATTATACTCGTGATGAAAATGAAATTGAAGAAGCTTTTGCTTTGTCTTCAGGATAGGATATTAAATGTCTACATATTTATATGATGAAGCATTAGTAAGAAAATTTAAATCATGGACACATAATTCACAAATAGAAATATTTGGTCCAAATGAAACATCAAGAGTATTTGAAACGATAGCTGATAAAACAGGTGATAAACCTATAAAATTGCCACTCATATATATTGAAAGAGATAGAGGTTTTAATATCATAAATGATGGTACAACAAGAAGACCTTTATCTTATGATGGTAAAGACATTAATGTAGGTAGTAGGCAATCTGAAATATTAAATGCTATTCCTATATCTATATCATATCAAGTAAATGTTTATACAAGATTTGCTAAGGAAGCAGATGTACTTATAAGAAACTTGATATTTAATGTTATTAATTATCCAGCATTAGAAGTTGTGGTACCTAAAGTTGGTATTTACAACAAAGAAACTGAAGAGTATGATGAATTTAAACATACTGCTAGAATAGAGCTGGGTAATACAGAAATACAAGACAATTCAAATGAAAAAGAAAGATTTATAGAGGGTAACTACACAAAACTTTCTTTTTTAATACTCATAAATGATGCTTATTTATGGGATTTAAGAGAACACCGCAACGCGGAAATTGAAATATTAATGGAAGACATTACAGATTAATGAAACTTAAAAAGTTTAATTATGGAGAAATATAAATGCAAAGAATTATTATAACAGAAGTTGACAATACTTCTAATGTTGAAGCACTTTCTTCATACGATGTAGTATATGTTCCAGGTTTTAGTAATAATGGGGCTTCACCTACATTTACAGATGGTGCTACTCTGTTTAGAACTCCAACTTTAGTTACTTCTAAGTATGAATTCTTAAGATTATTTGGTAATGGTGGTGTAGACGATTGTCCTACATTCCCTACAGATCAGCCATATCCAATAGCTACAGCTTCTTCTTATGGATTCCCTTCATACGCTATTCCGGGTTATATACCACCTGCAACACCTTCAATAGTTGCTGGTGTTAATAACATTACATATGACGCTCCAATAGCTTCACAAAGCACAATTGATGCAGTTACAGCTACTGGTTTTTATACTAATGTGCCTGTTGATAGCGCATGGCAACCTGTAGAGGGTGTTGTTTATTACTTAGCTACTGCTGCTGCAGCTGAAAGTACTGTAACTGTTACTATGGCAGCTTTACCAGAGTTAGAAAGCTATGAGAATTTATTAGTATTTACATCATCAACAGTCCCTTCGGATAATGGCTGGATGGTTAAATATGGAGATCAATATATTTATACTGATGATATGTACATTGATTTCCAAGCTTCTGGTAGTGCTTTAGGTGAAGTTAAAGAATATTATATATCAACTGTTCAACAAGCACTTATGTTCCAAGGCCCAACTAGCACATCAGCTGGAGACCCAGATCCTGGATATAGATATGCTTTATACTTATTATCATTAGGTATTCCAGTATATTATGAGCAGATGAACTCTTCATTTGAGCCAGTTGATATGAATGATCCTGCCAATATAGCTGCTAGCCCAGTAGCTGAAGATTGGTTCATTGAAGTTGAGGGTAACTATGTAAGAACAGATGATGAGACTGTTCAGTCAGGTACTACATACTATAAAGGTGCTGATATTTCAGTTACTTCTATGTATAAAGGCTTAGAGGCTAGATTTAATGGTTATGATGAAGCTACTGCAGTGAATGGTTCAGACTATTCATTCGATTCAATGGGCGACTATGCTGTTAAATATATCACATCTGGTGGTTATCCAACATTTGAATATGGCCCATTAGCTGATCCTGATGCTTCAGGTAATGTTTATGGTACATCGCCATTAGCAGAACAGATGATTAGATTAGCTGCTACAAGAGAAGATGCAGTTGCACTTATTGATCATACTAATAATCCAAATAGATCTATTTATGCTACTGATACATATTCAGTAATAACTAGAGTTAGAGATGAATTTTCAAATATAACAACTGAAACTGGTTCTTATGGAACTATGTTTACACCTTGGTATACTTGCACACACGCAGCTGTATCTGGTGGTTCAGCAAATAACTATGGTATCAATGAAAATATTAGTCAAATGCCTGGCTCATTAGCATTCTTAAGTGCTTTAGCACAACAGTTAAAGAACTACAATCCATGGTTAGCTGTATCTGGTGTAAGTAGAGGTCCAGTTCCATATTGTGCAGGATTACATACTAATTTCACATTAACAAATAATGTTGCAGATTCGTATCAGATTATTCCTGGTGATGTTGAAAACTTAGGTTCCGCTTCAATATCAATTAACCCAATTACATACATTAGAAATTATGGCTATTGCATTTGGGGAAATAGAACATTAAGAAATAACTCTAATGGTACTAAAGCTACTTCATTCCTTAACATTAGAGACACAGTTTCTGACATTAAGAAGAGATTATATGAAGCTTCACAGAGCTTGTTATTCGAGCAAAATACAGATGTATTATGGTTAAGCTTTAAGAATTTAGTTACACCATTATTAGAAACTATGGTATCTAACTATATTCTTTCAGACTATAGTATTGTAAAATATAATGTAGACCCTGAAACAGGACAAACTGTACCTTCATACAAGATTCTTGCAGCTATTAGAATTGTACCAATCAATTCAGTTGAGGTATTTGAACTTCAAGTTCAATTAGAGAATAGTGAAGTAACTGTTGCAGAGGTAGAGTAAGGAGATAACAAATGGCACAACAAGCAAGAGCAACTAGTGTAGGTGCTTATCATTTCTCTGACAATAAGGAATTATTTGAAATTCAAAGAGGTAATAACTTTGATTTTGTTATCAGTGATGCTTTAAATAATATTGCTGCATATGGTAATGAAACAAAGACATTCCCAAGAGCTAAAGAAATGATTAGGCTTTCTGTTTCTTCAGCATCAGTTCCTCATTTCAGCCAAAATGCTATCGAGGTTAGAAGAGGAAACACTGCAGTTAAATATGCTGGTGTACTTTCTTGGTCATCAGGTAGTCTTGAATGCTATGACTTCATAGGTGCAGAAACTAAAGATATTCTTATGGCTTGGCAGGCTAGATCTGGCAATCCAATGTATCAAACAGTTGGTCAGCAAGCTGATTATAAAGTTACTGCTAACTTAATAGAATATACTCCTGATTACAATCAGATTGTAAGAACTTGGAGATTAGATGGCTGCTGGATTTCTAGTATTGATGAAGATGCTTTTTCTGTAGATGCTAATGGTGCTCGTAAGATTAGATGCACTATCGAATATGATAGAGCAGTAGTTGATTCTTATAGCGAAACAGTTTAATAAAAATGTAAATGGCTAGCTGGCTTAATTGCTGGCTAGCCACTTGGTATTTAATAATGTCAAAAAATATCCTTTTAGAAGATAGACGAAGTGCATTATTATCACAGTCTAAGAAAGGTGCTGATTATGCACCTCAAAACCAATATTATGGTGCAAATAGATATAAAAGAAGATTAAGATCAAGTATTGCACCTTCTATAAAGCATTTTAACAATATGGATATGGATAAATTCTTCAAAAAAGACACACTAGATGTTAGTGTTGATATTAGAGGAGAAACAAATATCTATAAGGTTAGAATGTCTTTTGTTGGTGCTTTAGATGAATTACATAAAGAAATAGCTAAAAATAATATTGAACAGGTTGATAGAAAAATTATATTAAAAGCTTTAATGAATGCTTTTAATAGAGACGATGTGTATATAAACTGCTCCTGCCCTGATTTTAGATATAGATTTAAATATTGGGCAACAAGAAAAGGTTTATTGATTGGAGAACCTGAAAACAGACCTGCAGATATTACCAATCCGATTGATAATAAAGGTCCTGGTTGTAAACATATTATTTTATGCTTAAGTGATTCTTCCTGGTTGATAAAAATTGCTTCTGTGATTTTTAATTATATTAATTATATGGAATCACATGATGAAAGATTATATCAAAGATATATTTATCCGGCTATTTATGATAAAGAATATGATAATAGACAGTTAAGTATATTTGATGATGAGGAAGAAGTTCTTGATTCTGATGAAGAAACTATCGAAACTTCAAATATTGAAGCTAGAAAGAAAGGTCAGTTCAAGAAGTGTAATGAATACAGATTTAGAAAAGATAATAACGATCAGATTACTTTTGATGATTTAGAAAATGAATTTGAAGAGGAAGAGTCTGATGAAATTTAGCACAAAATAATGCTAAATTATTATATATGGAATCTCAAAAGATAACTAATTATTGAATTTATTAAAGAAAACTAACTATTAATTGTAATATAAATATGTAAGATTCCGTTGAAATTAGAATTATAAGTCAACATAGGGTCTTTATCTTATGTTGACTTTATTTTTTTAACATAACTAACAAAGGAGAAAAAATGTCAAGTAATACAAGAATTGCTGAGGTATTTACACTACCCTCAAAGGGTTTAATATATGAAGAGGAAGTTAATCCAGAAGTAGTGTTAAGTAGTATGACTACAAGGCATGAAATGTTAAGACTGTCAACAACAGAAGATAGCCAAAAAATAATGGCACAAATTATTGATGATTGTATAGAGTCTGATTTGGGTATTTCTGCATATGATTTATGCCTTGGTGATTTCCAGTATCTTATGTTTATGTTAAGAGTTGTAACTTTTGGTAATGAGTATGAACTTAGAGGAAGATGCCCATATTGTGGGTTTGAACAAGTTACAAAATTACATTTAGATGAATTAGAAGTAAAAGAATATGATGATTCATTAGTTGATTTATTAGAGCTTGAATTACCAAAATCAGGTAACAAAGTAAGACTTACTTTACAAACTCCAAGAATGTTAGATAGAATATCAACTAAAGTAAAAGAATATAGGCGTAGGCATAAAGACACTGATGAAAATCCAGTAATTCTTTATAATATAATAGCATCAATTGAAGAATTAGATGATGAAAAACCTAATGCATTTACATTAGAAGAGTGGGTTAAAAACTTACCATTAGCTGATACTAATGCTATTATAAATAGAATAGACTTGATAAATAACAAAATTGGTATAGATTTAAGTGTTGAAGGAGAGTGTAAGATATGTAAAACTACATATCAAGTACCCTTTCGCATCAACCAAACATTTTTTAGACCTGGTAGTGAATGATCCTGAATTTAAATCAGTCACTATGAATAATATTATTCAGGAGAAATATCAAATTTCTAAAAGAATAAATACTTCTTTTACAGAATTAGATGATATAACTTCTGTAGAAAGAAAAGCTTTATTAAAACTTATATTAAAAGATTTAGAAGAGCAAAAACGAATTATGGATGCTGCTAAAAATAAAGGCAACAATTAATGGCTAATACGGACACAAAGTTCAATGCAAAAAGCCCTAATGGTGTATTAGGAAATAACAATCAAACCCCTCAATTCTATGAAAAATATACATTTATAGATAAAGGTATAGAAGCTCAAACTAAATTAAATGATAGGTATGAACAACAAAAGCGTTTACTAAATGACATAAAGGAACTTGAATCTAGAAAAAATGATCTTAAAGATGAAGAGCTGCGTAAACTTGATAGATATAAAGATAGATTAGAAGACATAAAATCAGAAATTAGTGAACAAGAAGAGTTATATAATAATATAAATGAAACATTAAAAAATACCTATGAAGTTAGTTTAGATAATGAACTTAAGCTAAGAAAAGCTCAGAAGGAAAGAAAAGAAGAAGAAGCATATTATGATAGAGAATTAGAAAGAATTGCAGAGGAAAGACTACGAGTTAAAACAAATTCTTCTATGACTTATGCTGGTAGACAAAATAGATTAGCTGAATTAGCTAATGAGGAGAAAGCTCAAAGGAATTTAAAGCGTAAACTAAGAGGGGAAAATTCTGAAGAATATGATAATTTCTTAAATGCTTTGGGAATGAATCCTGAAAATTCTTTTTCTGAAAATGATGCTTTAGCTGGCTTAAATACTATAGGTAATGCACTAGGTGTAGCAGTACCAGAAGTAGCAGTTATAAGAAAAGTTATGGAAAATGTTTCTTCAACTGTAAAACTCATTCAAGCTGGTCTTGGTGAACTTAGGAAAGATATGACTAAGTCAATAAACCAAGCTGCCAGTGCTATGGAGAGTTATTTTGGTAAGATACAAGCTAATTTGTCTGGTGCTGGAATAGATTATTATTCTATTCAAGATGATGTAGAAAATGCAATAGGATTTAGTAGGTTAGTAAAACAAACTGATTATTTAAATCAAATTGCAGATTTAACCAATCAAGGTTTAGTTACAGATATAGAGCAAAGAGCTTTATTACAAACTATTAAGGATAGAACATTAACATCATTTGATGTAGCAAATGCTGGTTTAACTAGATTAGTAAGATTAGGTGAGCAAAATTCTGTAAATCAATTTGGTGTAGAATTACAATTAAGAAGATTATTAAATTCTCCAGTATTTGGAGATGCAAGTTATCTTACAGGGTTATTTGATAGTGTTACCAATGCAGTATTAGATGCAAGTATTTCTACAGCTTCAGATCTTACAAACTTTAATTCAACAATTCAATCATATCTTGGTGCTATGTATGCATCTGGATTAAGTGATAATATTGTAAGTGCCATAGCGAGTGGTATAAATGCATTAGGTTCTGGTAATGTATCAGCTTTAGCTGGTGATGAAAGCATACAAAGACTATTCTTATTATCTATGGATAGAATAGGTATGGATTATGCCGATATACTACAACAAGGCTTAAGTTCTACTGATACTGCTAATTTATTAACTTCCATTATAGAATACTTAAATGAAATTGCTACAAATACAAGCGATAATTTAGTATTAAAATCATCATATTCAAGCTTATTCAATATGAGTGTATCTGATATGGAAGCTATTCAAAATGTATATAGTAAAATAGGTTCTATATCTAGTTCTATTGTTAATGCAAATCAAGCTTCTACAATTACTGCAAATGCAGTAACAGATATGGTAGCTGCTAATACATTAGCTTCTGAACAATTTGAAAACTTCTTTGCTAATTTTAGCTATGCGTTTGGATCTAATGTTGCTGAAAATAATACTTTATACACTGTATATAGAATGGCTGATATATCTTATGATTTACTTGATGGTTTTAGTAAGGTTGGTGGCATTTTAGGTAAAACATTAAATGTGGCTAAACTGGTGCCAGCTGCAGTGCAATATGCCATTGGTGGTGCTAGTTTTATAAATATGCTAACAGAAGCACAATCAGGTCTTGGTGAGAATAATTTAATAAATTTATTAGGCTCATCAGAATCAACTTCTATATTTACTACTGCGGATAGTTCTACATCTAACTTTAAAACATTTAAACAAACAAGTTTAACTAATGCTATTCAAACTGCTTATGCATCTGCATCTGATTGGGAAGCTGGTGCTGAAGATGAAACATTAGGTGTATTGAAAGAATTATCTAAGACATTAATGAAATTAGAGAATGGCGATGGCTATGCTTTTGCTGTTTCTGTTGAAGGTATGAATAATGCTGTACTTAGATCCTTCGCAAGTATATTTGCTGATGAAGATGCTATGATGGCTACATTTACAGGTGATAATACAGTACTCAATGATGCTTTATTCAATTACTTTGATGATACAACATCTAACTCTACAACTGCTGATAAAGTTAATGCATAATTAATTATTGGATAAAATAATGCAAGAATTTAACAAAGTTACTACAACATCAAACTTTATAAAAAATCTTTTAATTAGTACATATTTACCACTAATAAGAACAGTAAGAGACTTTGATTATATAATTGAAGGTAGATTATATGTTTATAAATGCGAGATTATAAAATGTACTAAAAGTGGCTATATTGTTACTGGATTTAAAAATGTAAAATTTGATGGTGATAGGGCTACTTACAGAGTTATAACTGAATATTATTTTGGTGATAAGAATGATAAGTTATGCACCAATTCACGAGAGATTAGGTAAATATCTCAGAAGTCTTAGAGATATGTATGACTTAAATCTTATGCCATTATATAATTGTTTTAGTAATAAGATATTACAAGTACATCATATATCTAATTCAGGTATAGAAAGAACGTCTGCAGATTATAATACAAAAGTATATAAAGTTCCGATTAGGTTTAATACGGATTATACTATATGTATGGATAATTTAGGTGTTACTACATTCGCTCCAGCATTTATTAAGAATAATAATTTAATATTATTGAATAATACGCGCTTTGGAAATGGTGTAGATGCTACTAATAAGTATATTAAACTGCATAGAACAGATGTTATACAAAATAAATCTAATATGAGGTTTAAAGCCCCTATTGTTATTAGGTATAATAACATACCTGAAACTAAAAAGGTAACTTATTTTGAAAAATCTGTAGCTGTGCTTGATTATTTACATAATGATAATTATTATGTAGAACTATATGAAAATGCTTTACCAAGAGTATTTTACTATATTAGGAATGATGGTATTTATGATCTTGCACAAGACCTTACATATGAAGAATTTATAGCAAATAAAACTAAGTATTATTATTCAGATAATGGTGTTATAAAAAGATGTACTGCAGATAGTGAGTTTGATAGTGATAAACACTATTATACATTAAAAACAAGTGCTACAGGCCATACATATTTAGTAACAAATTTAACTCCAGAAACAGCTGAAGATACTCAATTATATATAGGTGTAGAACCTGCAACAGGCAGAATAGATTCTACATTTAATATGAATAAAAGGTATTTCTGGAGAGAAGGTAAAACCATATATACTGATATTGAAACTTGGCAAATAGATGATACATTATATATGGACGAAGATGAATTATCTGCTTCTTATGATGATGATAATAAAACTATAGAATTAGTTACTGATGCAACTAGATTGTATGACGCGCCAGATTTCCAAACAGTTTGTTTATGGGATAGATGTTCTAAATATCACACATATAGTACATCAGAAGTATATTATACAAGAACTAATGGTGTATTTGAAGTTTGGAATTATGAATTAGGCGAAGAAACATTTAATAAAAATAAGACTTTCTATTATATACAAAATGCAGATGGTCAGTATATACAATGTTCTGCTGGTGATACATATTCAAGTACTACACAATACTATGTGTATATGAATGAAGAATATATAACTGTTGCCGAGTACTATTTCATTATGAATACTACTGATTTCTATTTAGCAACAGGTTTTAGACAAAAGCCTGAAACATACTATATATTAACAAATGGAGAATTTGTACAATTAACTGGTACTGCTGTATTTGATATGAATTCTACATATGCTATAAGACCTAGAAGAGAAACTTTCCCTTGGAGAGTTAAAGATGAATCTGGTAGCTTAGTACCTACTTCTGATACATATATGGTAGAAGGTACAGTATATTATTCAAGTTATGATCAAGAAATAGCTAAACAATATGTATATGACATAACTGAAGAAAATTGTGCTTTATATGATTACTTAGAAGATAATTTATATCTTTTAATACAAGTACCAAAATCATATGATGCTAGTATAGTAATATTAGAGGGTAATTATACTAATACTCAATCAGAAAAAATATTAGATGATTCTGAAGTTGAAATGCTACCAGCAACACTTGTTGATTATTTATATACATCAAGTTTAAAACTTATGGAAATGCCATATTCAACACAAGTTCCATTTTCAGATACATTGGTAGAATTCTTGCTATGGAATGCTATTAATAATCTTGATAGTATAAATAATAATATGGATAGATTGTTATTAGCTATGAGTAAAGTATTAGATAATACATTTGGTGCTAATCATTTTGCTAATTATTGGTATCCACAATATAGAAAATTAGTAAGTGATATTGGTAGAAATTATAATAATATTGTAGTTACTGATAATTTAGGTTATGTAACTAAGAATCTTGAACAAGTCATTAATACTACTAGAAACAGTGATTCGTTTATAAATGATTATCCGTATGGGAATTAATAAATGGCTATAAGTGTAAAAAGAAAATCAAATTTA
This sequence comes from uncultured Bacillota bacterium, assembly GCA_947303895.1. Classification (GTDB taxonomy): domain Bacteria; phylum Bacillota_I; class Bacilli_A; order RF39; family UBA660; genus RUG13038. Next base: position 20,760 of record CAMYZQ010000001.1, read on the forward strand.
GGAATACCAACCGAAAATTATATAGTTTTACATCATTTGCCAGCAGACCACCCTGCTCACAAGCTCATAATACCTGTTGATCCAGACGCTATTTCTGATAGTATGGGGGCTTCGTTTGCTGAAAATACTCCTTTAAGTAGGAGTGCTCCTATCTATTCATATCAGCATTCTGGACCAAGAAGTGTGCAGGTAAGTTTTACACTGCATAGGGATTTATGTAGAGAGTATAATCCTGGTGTTGATGATATGGTAGATGCATTAGTAACAAATTTAGATGCTTTAGTGCTACCTGATTATGATTCTGCTAGTAAAATAGTAAACCCACCTGTTGTTTCATTAAAAATAAGAGATGAAATTTACATAAAAGGTGTAGTTACAGGTAGTGTTGGTGTTACTTATAGTTTGCCAATAATAAATTATGGTACAGCTGATAAAGCAATATATAAATATGCTGTTGTTTCTATATCGTTTGGTGTGAGCGAAATTACTCCATATAGTGCTAGTATTTTACCTGATGTTGGTGGTAAGTACAGAGCTACTGCAGGGTTCACAGCTACTCCAAGCAATAGTAGTAATACATCTTCATCTACAAATTATTCATCAGTGTCAAGTAATACTGGTGGCGGTGGTAGTGTTCTGAGAGGTATGTATGTATGAATGTATTAACAAATAGAGCAATTAAATCAAGTAAATATTATTCAAGATATAATGGATTATCTTACTATTATAATAATTTAGATGATAAATATCAGCTTGAAACAAGACATTGGTTAAAAGAATTTATAGATACATCTAAAATTCAAACATACATAGTTAAAGAAAAAGATACTTATGATACTATTGCATTAGAATTTTATAATAATCCTACTTATTATTGGGTGATATGCGACTATAATAGAATCATTGATCCGTTTACTTCTCCAAAAGTAGGTACAGTATTATATTTACCATCACTAAATGCTGGATTGGAATTTGAAAAATGAGTTATGAACTAGATGATGATATGAGGGAATTTTTAATAAGGCATAAAGCTGAACTACAAAGAAATGATTTAAATGCAGTTTATACTGATATTCTTGATGAGTTTGGTAATGTATATATGCCGGAATTTACTAAATTTTTCTTAAGTAAGTGTATAAACCCATTAAAATATTTTAGTAAAACAATTCCTCAGGCTTGTTTTTATGAAATACCTGATATTGGAGAAAGATTAGAAATAAAACCAGGTACAACTGATATAGGTTTTAGTGCTTTTTTAAAATGTAATTCTTTAAAAGAAGTTTCTTTTCCAAGTTCTTTAGAGTATATAGGTAATAAAGCTTTTTATAACTGTATGCATTTAGAAAAAGTTTATTTTAGGTCTGAACTAACAGGTATGGGTAGTAATGTATTTGGATATTGCCCAAGATTATCAGATATTTATGTACCTTGGTCACAAGATAGTGATGCTGATATAGAATCATTAGCACTATTTGGTATATATCCAGATACAAAAATTCATTATAATTCACACAAGTAATGGCTTACACATTTTCTAAAAGAGAAGGTCCAACTAAATATAGTCAAGTAAAAAACTTAACTTATTATGCAGCGCAAGGCTCATTAAATCCATTTGAGATTAACCCGAGTACAGGTGGCAACTGTACATGGTGGGCTTGGGGCCGCTTTCTTGAAGTAATGGCTGTAGCTGGCCGTAGCTTAAAATGGAAATATGGCAGTGGAAACGCTTGTTCATTCTATAAAATAATGACTAATGGGGGATTATCTGGTGGTATAATCCCAAAGCCAGGCGCCATTGCTTGTTGGGGATATAATGGGGCCCCTGATGGTCCAAAAGGTAATCCTGGTCACGTAGCTTTTGTAGAGAAGGTAAATGTAGCTAAAGGTGAGATTCAAAGCATAGAAATATCTCAATCAGGTTGGTCTTCAGGCCCATTAAAAAATCAAACTTTATATCCGGGCAATGGACAGCGTGGTACTGGTGCTTGGAAACTTGGTTATTTAAATTCATATTTTAATGGGTTTATTTATAACCCTGTAGATTTTGGAAATCCTTCAGGAATTTTAGCTGGCGGCACAGCTGATACAACTACTAGATCTAAAGAATGGTATATTTCTAAATATGGTACAGGTGCTTTAGTATATTTTGAATTACAAAAATATGGCTATTCACATAAAGCGTGTTGTGCAGTATTAGGTAATATGCAACAAGAGTCTGGTATAAGAGTTTATACTGGTGGTTCTTATGATGGTAATGGTTCTGAAGGCTTATGCCAATGGACATTTGGCAGAAAAACTGCTATGCAAACATATGCAGCTGCACATTCGGCTAGTGGCTCTTGGAAAAGTGTAGATGGACAAGTTGCATATTTAGTTTATGAATTAGAACATTCTGAAAAAGCTGCAAATAATGTTTTAAAAAATGATTCTTTATCCCTTGATGAAATGACAAAGGGATTTGAAGAAAAATTTGAGCGTGCTGGTGTACCTAATATGGAAGCCAGAATTAAATACGCTCACGAATGGGACGTGAAAATGTCTGGTGCTGATGAAACTCTTGAAATGGTTTCATCAGTCAATATGCAGCAGAGAATAAATAGATTATATTCATCTGATAATTATAGATATATAAATCTTGGAGAATCTGAGTACAGTGCTGGCCTCGCACAAAGGTCTAACGAATTAACAACTAATTTAAAAAATTATATATCAAAAACAGCATTTTCTCCTATTAATGGAACAGCAGCTTTTCCTGAAGCTATTGTAGGCAGCGGTCCAGAGAAAACAGCGAAAGAAAAATTAATTACAACTAAAGCTTCATTTAGTTTATCAGATGCTTTAGTACAAGCACCTTTTGTTGAAATAACATTAGGTGAATATGTAATTGGAAGCTATAAAGCTTCTACTGATGATTATCCTAATTATATATCTAGGTTAGATGTTAAAAAAATTAATGGAGAAATAAATCAATATACTATTGGTTTAGTATATCAAATAAGACCAGGTGAAGATCCAAATTTAATTGATAAATTATTATCAACTATAAGATATAATAAAATTTCAATTAGGTATGGAGATTGTGAAAGTGGTGCTTTATTTAAAGATTCAGAAGCAATCATTACAAATGTAGTAAATAATAGGGATTATGCGGGGTCAAGAATTACATATACTATATATGCTACTTCTGCTTGCAATTATGTAACTAGTGCTACATTTGATTTTAAGGCAACTGTTGATAAACCTTCTAATGTGATTAGGGATTTACTATATAATAATACTGAAACATCAGAATTATTATTATCTGCTTTCCCTGGTATGAGAAATCTTACAGAAGTTAATAGTAAAAATTGGTTACCAACTAATGATACAGTATTAAATATAGCTGCAAAAGATAATAAAAATGTATTATCATATATTAACTATTTAGTTGGTTGTATGAGTAATGTAACTAATAGTATTGATGATGTAATAAGAAATTCTTCTTATTTCATTACATACGAAGATAGTACTAATGGTGCTTATTTTAAAATAAATGAATTAAGTAAAGCTAATAAAGCATCAGCACCTACTAATAATTTATTTGAAATAACAGTTGGATTTCCTGATGGGAATGATATTTATGATTTCAAAATAAATAATAATGAAGCGTGGTCTATGCTTTACAAAACTGAGTCTGTTTCTAGTGAATACTTATATGGTATAAATAATGCAGGTCAAAGTACTTTACAATATTCACCTAATCTTGTAGGTTCATCAAATATATTAAATGAAATTCAAAAAAATTGGTGGACTCAAATGACTACATACCCAATATCTGCTCAATTAACAATGAGAGGATTATTAAAACCTATTTCGTTAATGGATTATGTTCAAGTAAATGTAGTATTTTATGGTCAAAAACATATTTCAAGTGGGTTATATGCAGTTACAGGTCAACAAGATGTATTATCTGGTAGTGGTTTCTTAACTAATTTAAGTTTACTAAGAGTTGGAGATTAATTTTGGCGAATCCAGCATGGGTAGAAAATGCAAATAAGTGGGCTAGAAATATAGCTAGTGATAATACTTATCATTATAAAAAATGGACAAGTGATACAAAGACACATTATTGTCCAATATGTAAAGGGTATCCAGTTACATCAACTGATAGAAGTACTTCTTCTAGTACTTCTATAAAAGGTTATCATGGTTGGAATTGTATTGGATTTGCTTCGGCAATCTGGCATCATGGAGGAGGACTTAAAAATAAATGTAGTCCAAGTATGATATCTGATCAAGTTGGAAATAAACTGCTTCAATTTTCTGATGCTGAAGCGCTTAAAGTAGCTAAAGATAAAATTGGTTTAAGTGATATTCAAGTAATTAGAAATAAAAAGGGAATACCTAAGAGTCAGTGGCAAGCTGGAGACATTTGTTTAAAATTTAGAGGTGAAACATATGCACATATGTTTTACTATATGGGTAATAAAGAAATTGCCGATGCTACAGGTTCTAATGGTAATGTTTCTCCTAAAAATCAAATAGCTATAAGAAGTTGGGATAGTTATTCTGCAAAAATAATTATTAGATATACTGGTCAAGGTGGAAATAATTTAGTAACTACTACTAGTAATGGAAATACTAATTTATTTATTTTCTCTCAACCAGTTAAAAGAATATCTACTTGTGCTCAAGATGTAATAAATGGGGCTTGTGCTTGGGCTGAAGCCATAGCGAATGATAATAGATTTCATTACGGCTATGGTAAACCAGCTCACCACAATGGCTGCTACTTTTGCGGTACAAATACACAGAAAGGTGGCAGAGCTAAAACGGGTATAAAAAACTATGAGTTTACCTATTGTTGCAACCCGTTTGTACACGCTGCTTTCTCGCATGGTGGTGGTGAACCTACTATGCTTAAAATATGCCAAAAAGGTTCTTCATATGATTACCATAAAGGTAAGGGGTATGATAGTTCATCACTGTTTAGAAATTTAGGGCATCCTGCTAAGAGCACATTACAAAAGGGTGATGTACTTTGTAAAGACAATCACGTAGCCCTTTACATTGGAAATGGTCAATTAGCTGAGGCTAGTGGAGGAGACGATAATGTACCAGGTTCAAGTAAATGGAATAAATCTATTCACGTTGGTACATTAACAGATTCTAGATATAATGGATTTAAACGAGTACATAGATATATAGGTAATGGTGGTGGCGTCATGGATATTCCTGGTCAAGAAGGTATATCTGCAGATTCTGGCCTTGGTATTGATATGCGTCAAGCCATAACCACTCTGTACTCATCTGATAATTATAGATACATAGCACAACAAGAAGAAGATGAAGTAGCTAATAAAATTTCAAGGTTTAGAGATGATTTAAAATTAGCACTTGCTAAGACCAATTTTGAAACTGCTACAGTTACTACTGGTGCATATAAGGAACCTTTAGTTACTCAGCAAGTTGAATTAGCTGAGTTTGAAAAAGATAAACCTAAGAAAATTTTAACTGGCAAAGCTACAAATTTATTATCTTACCCAACACTTGTAGAGGCACCAACAATAGTACTAGATTTTAATGGTATTAAAATAGGTGGTTATGGTAATGTAGGAGATAAATATCCAAATTACATAACCTCAATGTCTGTTAAAAAAATTAATGGTAGAATAAATCAATACACAATTAATTTATCATATCAAGTAAGGTTTGGAGAAGATCCAAACTTTATAGATAAATTAATATCAAGAACTGGATATACAAATCCTCTTAAAATATTATATGGTGATTCTAATTTCCCAAGTGGTTATTATAGGGAAGAATCAGCTGTAATAATGAACGCCACACATTCAGAAGATATTAGTGCTTATAGAATAAATTATTCTATAACTGCTATATCTTCTATTGGTGTATCAGCAACTTCATTAACTACATATCCAAGGCAGTATGCAAAACCTTCTACTGCAATATATAATTTATTATATAATTCAGGTGAAATAAGTAAAAGTTTGCTTTCAATATTTCCTGGAATGCACAATAAAACATTAGTTGCTAGTAAAAATTTAATACCAACAAATGATAATATGGTTATTATAGGTGGTATGGAAAATGTAAGCCCATTAACCTATTTATCCTATTTAGTTGCTTGTATGAATAATTCTATAAATAAATCATCTTATTATTTAAGCATAATAGATAATTCATATAGTGAGTTTAATGGCTCATACTTTAAAATAAATGAAGTCATAAGCTATAATGATCAGAATAGTAACATAGAAATAAGTTCAAATTATTATGAATTAGATATTGGTTTTCCTTCAAATAATTATATAACAAATTTTCAGATTTGTAATAATAACTATTGGTCTTTAGTATATGATTATACAGGAGATATACCAAAATTTGAATATGGTATAGATGATAATGGAGATTTAATAGAAAGAAAAACAAATATTTTATATAGAAGAAATAAGTTTGGAGAAACTAGTTTAATAAATTCTAATTGGTGGAAACAGGTAACTGAATTCCCAATATCTGCTAAGGTAACTATTAAGGGATTAATTAATCCAGCTATATTAATGTCATACATAAAAATAAATGCATTGTTTTATGGAGAAAGAGATATGGCTAGCGGATTATATGTAGTTACTGCACAAGAAGATTCAATATCTGGGTCTGGATATACTACAGAATTGACATTATTAAGAGTAGCTGGAGAATAATGGCTGATAGAAAACTTGAAAAACTTGAATATAGTAAAACAGTTAACTTACCTTCAGGTGATGGTTATACGCCACAATCTTTAGCTCTTGTTGATGCTAATAAGAGATATGTAATATGTTCAGGATCATCACCTAATATTGTATTGTTATGTAGTGCTAATTCATATTCAAGTTTGGGTAAGAAAATTGGGACTGGCCACGCTAATGGTGGAACATATTGTAGTAAAAATGGCTGTATTTATACCACAGCTTATCATGGTAGCAGTAATAATAAAAAAATTGTAGTTACAAATGTATCAAATCTTAAAACAGCATTTACAGTTAATTTAAAAACAAATGCTACAGGTATAGCGTATGATAGTGTAACTGATCAATTTTATGTTTCTGCTGGTTCAAAAATATATGTTTACCCATTTGATGCTTTATCAAAAGGTGGGGAAAGTGGCCCATATATTTCTTCATTTACAAAAAATTGGACGAGCGACAATAGAGATAATCAAGATGTTGGTGGCCATAACGGCGTTGTTATGGTTTGTCGTTCTTTTGAAAAAACCAAAAAAGGTAAAGTTCAAAGAAGTTTTATTGATTGTTATAATGCAGCTAGTGGTGAATATTTAAAATCATATTATTCTGATTATGGAGAGTTAGAAAGTGTAGCTGTTGATGCTAGTGGAAATATGCATATCATATTTGCACAAGACAGAAAAATAGTTAAAACTACTAACATATTTAATCTTGTATGTGCTGAAGGTGCTGCAGCTACGGCTAATTCAATGGGGCTAGCTGTAAGCCCTGATAAACTATATAGTTCTGATAATTATGAATATTTGACTCTGGATTTTAATGAAAGTGAATCTTCTATAAAATTCAGAAACGCTTTAAGAGATACTTTAAACAAATGGTCTGAAACAGGGTTTACACCTATACTTGATACAAAAGCTATTTCTGAAGCATTAACAACTTCTGGTGCCAATGATTCTTCAAGATTAAGAAAAACTAAAATTGAGGGTGAGGTATTTGGTCCAGCTTTGCCTACTGCATTAAATCCAGTTGAAGCTCCATTTATAGAATTAACTATAGGTGAATATACATTTGGTGCATATGATAAATCTAAAAAATTTGATAGATATCCAAATTATATTGATAGTATGTCTATAGTTAAAACTAATGGTTCTATGAATGAATATACTATAAATTTGGTACATCAAGTAGCTCCTGGTAGCAACCCAAATTTTATAGATGAATTATTATCAAAAAATGGGTATGATAAAATCAGCATTAGATATGGAGATGCTAATAGTAATATAATTTTTAATGATAATAATGCTCTTCTTATTGGAGTTAATGTTGGTTTTGATTTTGTAAATTGTAAAATAAATTATGTAATAAGGGCAACTAGCTCTGCTATTGCTATTGCTTCACATAAGAGAACATTTAGCAGTGTAGAAGATAAACCATCTAATATTATTAGAGATTTATTATATAATGATGCTAATGAGGACTTATTAAATGCATTTCCTGCTATGCGTGATAGGAATTTTGTAGAGAAAAATAATTTAATTCCTAATGATGATATGGTAGTTAATGTAGAAGAATTTAAAAATGTAAATGTGGTTTCATATTTAAAAAATTTAGTTTCTATGATGAAGAGTATAACAAGTGATATTGTTGATTCTAACTACATATTAACTATAGAAGATGGTTATTTTAATATAAATGAAATTTCAACTAATTACATTTATGATTCTTCTTTATATGAAGTGAATATAAATTTCCCTGATGATAATCAAGTATTTAATTTTAATGTAAATACAAATTATAGTTGGCCTATTGCCTATGAGTATGGTAGTGGTGTTTCAAATTATAATTATGAAATTACTAATCAGGGAGATTTAAAAAGGTTTAATACTAATTCTACTAATTTACTTGATTACTCCAGTCAAATGATGTCAAACATAAATTCTAACTGGTGGACTCAAGTAACAGAATTCCCAATTTCAGCTACCTTAACTTGCAGAGGTTTATTATCTCCGCTATTACTGTTGACATATATAAAAATTAATTGTATATATTATGGTAGTGATAGAATAAATAGTGGAATATATATTGTAACTGGACAAACAGATACTTTGAGTGGTTCAGGATTTCAAACAACATTGTCATTATTAAGAGTGGCAGGTGCAAAACAGCACTTAATAGTTGACGGGAGAGTAAGAACATGATACAAAAAGGTATAATTGAAGCTATTATATCTTCATATGAATATAAAGTAAGAATACCGAGGTATGATAAATTAATTACTACTCCTGGTGCTGTATCTACTGAAGATTTATCAAGTGCTATAGTATGTTCTATACCTAGTACTAAGGTTTCATTTGCAATAGGTGATATAGTTCTTATTGGATTTGAAAACGAAGAATTAAATAAACCAATAATATTAGGGCTTTTATATAGGCAAGGGCTCACAGATTCTGAACAATTTAGTGTTCCCTCTATACAAGAATTATTAGACAAATTAGAGAATGAAATATCTGTATTAAGAGATAATAATTTATATACACATATAAAATATTCTAATGACAATGGTATAACATTTACATCTTTATATGAATATACAGATGTAAATACAGTGTCAACCAGTCAAAATACATATAGAGGTGCTAGTGATATAATTATAGACCCAAACTCTACTGTGATATATTGGTCTGTTATTAATTCTGAAGGTGTTGATGTTACTTCTACAATGAATATAACTACAATATTATCTACAGATGATAATTCAACATTAGTAGAAAGTTTTACAGAGCCTCTTATAAATATACCTTTAAAATTTAGAGGTTTAAATAATTTAAAATTGTCCTTTAGAATATTACAGGTAGTAGATTATGATAATTATCATATAGTTTTAACTACAGATAAGAATACAATAGGCAGTGTATATGGAGATTATTTAGGTATTTGTGTTTCTACAGACCCAATTCCACCATTAACACCATCTTCCTACTCATGGTCATCATTTTATAGAACAATTTATTATCTCGTAAATGAATTAGAAAATTCTTTATTACCTCGTATAGAGCGTAATGAAAAAGCTTTATATGGTTATACATACTCCGATGCCATTAGAGATACAGATAGTACTGGGTTGCTTGATGGAGTAAGGGTAGAAAAAGATGCCATTCACATACACGGATCGGAAAATAAGAGTGTTTATTTAAGTATTAACAATACTATGTTTATAGATAATAATGCTGATAATTTTACACTTAGAGATTTAGAATATACAAATGTATCTGCAGATTCTGTATTTTCAGATTCATATAATGAAAAAGGACATTTAGCGTTGTCAAGAAGGAAAAGGGTTCGTTAATAAATGGGTGCTTCCTTACATTTATCAGTATCAGAAAGTAATGTAGATTATAATGCTAATACTTCAGTAGTTACTGCTACATTGAAAATAACTGCTACAGGCTCAACTTGGAATGGCTATAAGCAAAGTGGTTATATTACAATAGATGGCACTAAATATACTTTTTCAAGTTCTTTTGCTAAAGGTAAGACCACAACACTTGCTACAAAGTCTAAGACAGTAGCTCATAATGCTGATGGTACTAAAACAGTATCAGTAACTGGATATTATAAAACAGGTGTTTCTGCTGGTAATCTTTCCAAGAGCACAACTATAACATTAACTGCTATACCAAGATATTATTATGTCTACTACAATACGAATGGTGGTGATGGTTATTTCCCAACACAGACAAAATACTATGGTAGTGGTTTAACTTTATACGGACACACACCTACTAGAACAGGCTATGATTTCTTATATTGGTCTGGCTATGGCGGGAATTATGCTCCTAGTGGTGTTTATCCATATGACACTTCCACTACCATGACAGCAGTTTGGGCTGAAAAGTCTGCTACATTAACATACTATAATAATGGTCATGGTACATTTCCTATACCAGGTAAAGGTACTACAAGTAGTGGCTCATCATATAGAGTAACCATGAGGTATTCAGCAGCTACTACGGCTATAAGTATGTCTGAAACAGGTTATACCTTCAATGGTTGGACTACTGGTCGTAGTGGTAGTGGTACACGATATAATGCTGGCGATGTTATTAAGCCAGTTAATCAAATACCTTCTGCACTCAGTTTATATGCACAATGGTCTGCAAATAAGTATACTATAGCATTTAATGGTAATGGTAATACAGAAGGTTCTCCACCTGAAGATATGGAAGCCACATATAATAGTGCATTTGTATTTCCTACAGCTCCACAAGATCTTAAAAAGACTGGATATGAGTTTAAAGGTTGGGCAACAACACCAGATGCTGGAGATCCTCAATATCTTGCAGGGGATTCTATAACTTGGAAAATTGCTTCAGGTATGACTTATTATGCCGTTTGGGGAGATATATTCATACCTATATACTATTATAGAAATACAGTAGAAAATGTTTTCGATAAAACAAATACATATTCTCTGTATTATTCTGATAGTGTACATATTAATTATGATTATGAAATACCAAATATAGCATTACCAAATCTAGATAATTACACATTTTCAGGATATTGGTCATATGGAAAACCAAATGACATTACATATACTGAATTTGGTATGACATTTCCTACTGGTGTAGTACCTCATAATTATGAAAAATATTTAGTAAATAAGGGGTTTTTAACAGCGGGGTCTACAATAGAAAATGTAGAAGCTGATGTATATTTATATCCTATTTACATAGATAATACTCCAAGTGTTATATCAAAATTATATTCTTCATATGAATATGTACCAGATGTAATTACACAGCAAGATTATTATTTATATCTTACCAACCAAGTTGCTTCTATACAAACATCAATTTCTGATGAAAATGTAGTTATGGCTACAAAATTTAGAACTTCTGCTGGTAATTATGGTGTAGCATTAGATGTTTCTAATATTTCTTATTCATTACAATCTGATGACACTACACCAATAGATATAAATTTAAATCCAGTATTATATAAATCAGATTATAATACTAATTTAAACACACAAGACTTTTATTTAATATTTAAAACAACAGGTCAGCCTGGTGGTATTCTTGTAGATTACGCTACTACAAGTTATATATTAAATGTTTCTGGTATTAAAGATAGTTTTGGTAAAACCATAGAAGATGTACTATTAATTATATCACCACCTAAATTGGTAAGGGATATTAATTATAATGGAGATGCTATAGCTTTCTTTGATGAAGCACCAGATTATACAGATGAAGAAAAACTAATACATACAGAAGATGAATTATGGATAAATGGTCTAGCTTTTTCTAATAATTTCTTACTACATGATGAACCAACAGATCCTGAAGAGACCTATGGTCCTTATGCTTTGCAATTATTAGATACTGGCAATATAACATCTGAAGAAATGGATAGTCTATATACAGTTGATAATATAGACCTTTCAAAATTGTTATTATTAATATTAAGCAAATTATAGTACTAGCAGCATAGCTGCTTAACATATAAATACTTAATATTTATATATTTATTAGTATATATTTTATTATAATAAGATACAATGGGTTGAAATTCAATATATTGAATTTTATCCCTTGTATTTAGGGGAAAATTAATGTATTCACTTGCATTTCCAAATATGTTTAATGGTTCTACAGTAAATTTATATAAAGATTATGATGCTGTAAAAAGTAATCTAAGAAATTTATTGTATGCTAATAGGGGTGGATTATTTGGAGATCCACATTTTGGTACTAATATTAAACATATATTATTTGATCAAGCTGCTGATGATATTATGAAAGAGCTTGTAAAAGATGACATATATGAAGCTATATTATCTTATATGCCACAAACAACTATAGACAGAGACTATATAGACGTTTTTGTTCAAGATACTTTCGTGTCAGTTACAATTAAAGCTAAAAATGATTTAGGTGTTGTTTCTGATTTATTAAAGATAGAATTACTTAATACTGATGAAAATTAAGGAATAAATTAAATGGCACAAGACATTGTTAATGAAAATCAAAAAATTTCTTATACCAATTTAGATTTCTCTTCAATTTATACTGAAGTAATAGATTTAATTAAGCAACTTACCTATAGATGGGATCCTTCCATATCAGATGAATCTGACCCAGGTGTTGTTTTAGTAAAACTATCTTCATTAATTGCAGATAAATGCAACTATAATATTGATAAGAATATTTTAGAAACATTTCCACTTTCTGTTACTCAGAATGGTAATGCCAGACAACTGTATGATCAACTCGGTTACTATATGAATTGGTATGAAAGTGCTTCTGTTCCAGTGTTATTGAGCTGGGTAGGAGAAACTAATGATAGTTCTGTATCTTATACTATACCTAAATTTACAGCAATAACAGATTCAGAATCAAGCCACATTTATTCTTTAATTGGTGCTGAAGGTACTGATGATGTAATAGTATCTGATACAATATTACCTGCTGATGGTAATGCAGTAACAGTTATAGCAATGGAGGGTACTCCAGTTCAATATCAATTTGAAAATGAGACTGTTATTACTACTCAAATGGTAGATCCAATATCAAGAAGATTATATTTTCCACATTCTTATGTATCTCAAAATGGAGTATTTATAAAGAACACTAATCAGGAAAATTACGCTTCTTGGAAAAGAGTTAATAACTTATATGAAAATTCATATAATGAATTAAGATATGTTTTTGGCTATGATAGTAATACTGATACTTGTTTTTTAGAATTTCCAGATAATTATTCAGAATTATTTGGAAGCGGCATTGAGATTACATATTTAGTAGTACCTCAAGAAACAACTAATATTCCAGCACAAGCATTAAATAGTTTCTTAGCACCTATTGCTGTAGGTGGAGATGCTGGCATAGTTTTAGATTCAAGTAATGTTAAAATTGTTAATTATGTAGCTGCTTCAGGTCATAAAGATATTGAAAGTATAAATGATGCTTATATTAATTATAAGAGAACAGTTGGTACTTTCAAGACATTAATTACATTAAGAGATTATTTAAATTATATTAGAAGCCAGGAGCTTGATATTTGTTCAAACGCCTTTGTATGTGATAGAACTAATGATATTCAGTCTACATACAAAATTATGAGCAGTAATCATGATTTGGACACAATAATTGTTAAAGTAGAACAATTATTAGATAAAACAACTTTAGAATCTACATTTGACTACAAGTTTGTAAAAACATCAGATATTAATATAAATCCTTCAAAGACATATTATACAATATCTAATAATAATACATTATCTGAAGTTACTACACCTGTGCTCAGTGATTTAAGTACTTACTATGAATTATCATCAGTAGAACCAAAATATGTAGATGCATTAAGTCCATTTTCTCTTAAGTTCTATTTACTTAGAAAAGCTATAGCTTTAAATAGCAAAACAGCATATAATCAAACATTCTCTATGATGAAAACTTATCCAGAGTTTGATTCATTATTAGAGGGTACATCACATCTTGAGCATACATATGAAGATATTCTGCCTTTAGGTGAGAATACATATATTAAATCAAATGATGATATGTGGTATGATAACAAATCATATTGGTTATATGATTCTGAAGAAGATATTTATGAGTTAATTTCTGATACTTCTGTATTTGATGGAACACCAGCTAGCCTATCAAATGTATATAATATTGATGTAGAGGCACTTCTCCCTCATACAGTAATGTTTAAAGGTGTATATCCAGTTACATTAAATATATCTACATATAATGTATTAGATGAAGATACACAAGCAGATATTTCGAGTAATATTATTTCAAGCTTATATTCTAATGTGAATAGTTCACAAGTGGATTTTGGTTTACCAATTTCTATAGACTATTTAGTTGAAATTGCAAAAAATAGTGATGATAGAATTAAAAATGTTACTATAGATCCGATAGAATATTCTTTATTTGCTACATATTATGACAAGAATGAAGATATTTATGTAGATGTAGAACTTAACAGTGATACGGATTCATTAACTCCAGTATCGCAAAGAAGTATTTCAGATATTGTATCTGCATTAATGAAAAAAGACATCATATGTAAATCAATATTAGCTGGTACTACACAGTTATTAGTTCCAGATGATACCTTCATATATCATTTGAGCCAAAAATATTTAGATTACATTGATGGTATAAGTAATATTACAGGTGAAGCTATAATAGATGTACAGAATGATTCTGTTACTTCATATTCATTAGATAATGAAGATTCATTTATAAGAAAAGCATATACATTAAAGGATAATGAAGTAGTATCCATTTATAGACCAAAATTTAATGCTACAAAAACATTTCCAAATAATGTACATTTTGAATATGTATTATATAATGATATTACTGCTGATTCTTCTTATAAATTAAATAGTAATGAATATTTCATATTATATAATCCAATAAAAGATGATGATGCTACAACTATTATTGGTTATACAGTTTATGCTTGTAGTGCTGGTGCAATAATTCACTCTACATTTGATATACCAAAACAAACATCTTTATCAGCATTATCTGGGTTTGCTAGAGCTAGAGTAGTAACTTATTTCTCAGTTAATCCTACAAAGAATTATTATGAATTATCCACTTATAATGAGAATTATAAGACGGAAATAAGAAATAGTTCTGCAATCATAAATAATGCAATATCTGGTACAAATGAGATTCAAATACAAGAAGTTTCAACTATAACACTTGATAGAGAAGATAAATATAAATTCTTCTGGATATTAAATGAACCAACATATTCAAACAATTCAAATTTAAAGTCATATACTTTATTTGATAATTTTGATAGTGTAAATGATAATAATTCTTCAGAAGTTATAAATACTTATACTTTAAGAAACGGTGAAGCATTGTTCTACACTAATGAGTCTGCTACAGATTTTGCTATGCTCGGCCCTGGTACAACACTTATCAGAAACTGTGGTGTTGAGTCTTCAATATATACTGAGATTGAAAATTCAATCTATTATGTAGCTGTTGATGATATAGCACATATACTTATAGATGGTGAGTTCGAGTTCTTAACCGATGATAATAGTGAGATAAGGCCTTTTGCTAATGGTTTATATGAAGTATCAAGTGCAGAATTACAAACATTAGAAAGTACTGATAATCCATTAGCGAAAAATTTATATGAACAAGTTGTTCATGATGATACAACCATATCATATATACCTACATTTAATACAGAACCAGAAGAGGGTGTAGATTATTACAAATTAACATTTATAAGAACTTTAGACACATCATTAGTTTCTGGTAAATATTACTATGTACTAGTAATGAGAAAAGAGGCTGGATGGTATATAAAGAGTAGTGTAACTGATGATAATGGTATAGATAGAGAAATCTATGTACCTGATGAGATTGAAACAGGTTGTTTTAAAGAAGTAAATCTATATGCAACTGCAGAATTACATAATCCTAAAGAGTTAGGTTTATATGAAATACTCACATCTAATAATAATAAATTTATAGATCAGTATGCTTTAAATAATAATGTTGCAGCTACAAAGCAAAATAGATATACTACTACAGAAGATACATCAGTTATAAATAGAAATATTTTATCTGATACAAAATATTCTGGCATAAACTTAACTGATATAAGTACATATACTACAATAGATATGTCAGAAATGATAACTTCAAGTCCTGAAACACTTGGGTTATTAACACCGGTGTATAAAAAATATTATACTACTGCTTCTCATACGGAGGAAGTGCCAGTAAGTTACTTATCAAATCCTAATGCAGAAGGTTTATGGGCATATGAATATAATCCAATAACAGGAACTTATGAATATATGCTAACATCTGATACTACACCTAAAGTTGAATCTGTAAATAAATCACTTAGTGTAGAATTATTAAAAGAAAAAGATACACTGTTTACAAACAACTTAAATAATTCTGGCTATTATTATAAACCAAGCTCAATAAATTCTACATATTATTATAATAACAATTTAGGTTCAAAATTACCTACAACAGTATATAGTAATATATCAGGCTATAGCCCTTCATTCTTAGATGCTGGTACAGTGTTAACAGAATATGAGGGTGCGTATAATAGATCACCATTATCATATTTATTCTATTGGTTTAGTAATACATCAGCACAGACAGAATCATCATTAGATGAGTCTACTAAGAGATTAACACAAATTGCTGCAAATTGGGCAACAGCTATTTCCTACCAAAAACCATATATGGAAGTGCCTTTATGGGATTCTAATTCTGTATATAAATATGATGATGTTGTAGCTTACTCTCCGAGCAGTGAACAGGCAGCGCTATCATACAAATGCATTGTATCTCAGGCGTCAAGTACATGGAATTATGATGAATGGGTTAGAGTTGATACCTCTTGGGCAACATTTAAGTTTAAGACACATACTGACCCACACACTATACCAAGTGATGATAATAATTCTTATCTCATAAGTAGTATAAGAGATGCTTCAGCTATACCAGAATGGAGTAGTGAAGAGACTTATGAATATGGTGATGTTGTACTATATACAATAGACACAGACACAAACGCTTATATGTGTATAGTTGATCAGGCATCAAGCACTTGGGATTCTGAAGAATGGAAAGAAATAGATACTTCTACTGATAATAAATATATCAAGGTAGCTGGTAACACTATAATTGATAAATCTATTATAGTAGGTAATATATATCCTATATTAGATGAGGGGCCAGATTCTACTGGAACTGGTGCATGGTTCTTTATACCAGCTGCTTATTTAACAAGTTATGCAGAAGCAGATTTAGTAGACCCAATAAATTACTATGTATTAGATGTTGATACTTCAGTAACTCCAAATGTACCTATATTTACATATTTGGATAATGATCTAAAACTTTCAAGATTATTCCCTAATTCAAAAAATGATGTAAGTAATTATGGAACAGTACATATATTCTTTATACCTAAGTTATATGAGTTTAATGATTTTGTAAGGTACACTTATAAAAATTATTATGAACCAAAAGTTTTGTATAACAGAAACTGCGGAGAGATAAAAGCTTGGACTTGTACAGCTTTAGATAATGATTATATTTATAAAGACCCAATTAAGAATATTGGAGATTTATGGACATCACTGCAGACAAATACTTCATTAACATTAATAGAAAATGAAATTCAATCATTTTCTTCTGGAGATATGCTTATATTTGAAGCAGACGAAACTTCTGAAGCATATGTATCATGGCCAACATTTAGTAATACTGAAACAATATTAGATTTAGATTCTTACAGAGTTTCATATCAAAGAGTTGGAGAAGATATTAAAGATATTGAAACTGTGGCTGTTGATGATTATAAATGGAGAGGCTATTCTTCATTAATGCTAAATACATCAAGTACAAGTGGCCAAAAATTAGAGTATAACCATACATTAAAACTATATGATAGTGATGTAGCTGAAGATCCTATAGCAACATTGGAGGGTAGTTCACACAATAACATAACTTTCCAATTAAAATACCCTGTTGAAAATAAAGTAGGTACATTTATAGATGTATCAACAGTAGATATGCTAGGAGAGGATATTCTTAATAAACTATATGCATTTACTCCATTTGCAAATGGTTCATATTATGCATATGATACCAGTAATTACAAAACATATTTATATTTTAATCAAGATGAGAACGAGGGCAGTAATCCAACTACATATTCACCATCAACAATAGATTTACCTGTAGGTTTACCATCAGGAAATTATTTACTTGGTATGAATATGAAAGATGACATAAACCTTACTGTAAATCTTATAAATATGCTTGAAGGTATTTCCTCAGGTGGTTCTGGTATTGGTTGTAATCTTGATGCGTCTGCAGTAGTTTCTAATATTGCATATGGTAATATGAAATACACATTTGATCCAAATTATAGTAATTATTTACATTCATATGTAGATACAAGCAGAACAGTGTTTACTGGAGATAAATATGATTATATTTACTTAAATGTAAGTAGTGAATATAATAAAATTAAATTACCTTCATTAGTATCATATTTATTTGGTAAGTCTCCATATGCACTTGGTTGGTATATCAAACTTGATAATGATTATATTAAATGTGATTCAAGTTATACTTCAGTAGGTTCAAGCTTACTTGAAGCAATACCATTTAATGAAGATACTAGATCATTATCACCAGTCGAAGAAGGTTGGTATGAATATATACTTGATAATGGTTATTGGTTCTATGAGTTATCTACAGATGCTGTTATGGCAGACGCTAATACAAAAACATATTATAAAGAACCAGATTTATATGTGAGTATTTCAGATGTAAATTCATATTTAAGATTTACAATAGATGATAATAAAGCACCTAGAACCTATACAATTTTAGATGTATTCAAGTATAATCAAAATCCAGCATTTGGTAGTGAATTTGATACTGTGCTAGAAAAGATTAAAGCTTTAGATACTGATGAGCAATTTAATTATATGTTTAAGCCATCAGCTAATGATTTAATTGAAAATCCATTAGATCCTAAATCATTCTGGAATTCAAATCATGTATATAACAGTTTCATTATACCACAATTAAATTTCGATGAACTTAATTGTAGATATATCACAACTAAAATGAATAGGTAAGGACAAAATAATGATTCGTTATCAAGAAATGGTGCCTGATTTTTACATAGAAGCTAGTAGAGATTTTCAAGTTCTATGCAGAATGTATGATTTTGCTATGAATAGCTTAAAATACAATATAGATTCTATGCAAAATTTGACAGACACAAGAAACATAAAAGATACAGTTCTACCCCTATTAGGAGATAAACTTGGCATTTATGATAAAGAAGCTTATTCTAATAGGCAGTTATTAGAAGCTTTACCTATTGCATTAAAATACAAAGGGTCTTTAAAGAGTGTTAATATTTTATTAAATGCATTTTTAGATTCTATGGATGTCTTTGAAAACGCTGTGGCTCTTCATTCTAAAGATGAAGAGTCTGCAGCTGAGATATCTGCAATACTAAACAGACCAATTGGACCTTATTCAATAGTTATAAT
This sequence comes from uncultured Bacillota bacterium, assembly GCA_947303895.1. GTDB lineage: Bacteria > Bacillota_I > Bacilli_A > RF39 > UBA660 > RUG13038. Next base: position 40,590 of record CAMYZQ010000001.1, read on the forward strand.
TTTATCAACATTTCCAAGTTTAACAAATCTTCATACTTTAGATGAATACTTGGATATGGTTATACCATCAGGGTTAATTGTAGAGTATGCATTTGGTGTTCCAAAAGATTACTTTGATAGGTTTAAATATAAAGAATATACATTCTTATTTTATACACATAATAATTCATATAGTACAGGTATTTCAGCACCTTATATTAGTATGGTAAAAGGCAATTCGGATAAATATAGTGCAGTATTTAATTATGCAGGCACAGATAATATTTCAACAAGAAAAGAATTTGTAGGTGATACACCAGGTACTGTGCCATATACATTAAAACATGATGTTGTTCCAATACCACCTTCTACAAATGTTGATGTATATCAAATAGATGTAGATTCTACCACAGGTGTTGAAACAAGAGTTAAATTAGAGTATATGTCAAGTGGCATTTATAATATAACTATACCTGATAATTGTATTACATATGTAGAATATTCTTATAATAAAACAAAAGAATTTATTGATAAAGTCATTTCAGATATTGATGTAAATGCAGTTAGCTTAGCTACTGTTATGAGTAGAGATCAGTTCCATGAGGTAAATGTAAATGAATAAAGATGTAAATGTTTACAGAGGTAAAGTAAAAATTGCTTTTAAAAAGGGTAAGAACATACTAAAACAAACCACACATAATACTGGTCTATCAGATATGTCATTATTATTTGTTAAGGCTATTACAGGTAACTTGGATTATTCTGTGGATATACCTAGATTAATAGATATTGGATATATGGTGCCAAGTGCTACAAATGAAGATTATTCCTATAGCAATGGTATCTGGATGTCTATTTTAAATGAACCAGCTAATATTGGTGGTAGACAGTATAAATATGATACAGAGTTAGAAAATTGGCTAGGTGTGCTTGTATCAACTGTTTATTATTCTGATTTAAATGGTGGTATATTGGATAATGTTTTATCACAAGCTGATGAAGGTTATATAAATTTAAAAGTTAGGTTATGCTCATATGAACCTAAAAATAGAAAATATTTTGCTGAAATAGATATTACTCCAGCTGAAATAAGAGAAATACGCGATTCTACTTCTGCAATATTTTCTTGGTATACAGAATTACTATATGCAGAAGAAGGTTCTTCAGATAGTGTTTCATCTAATATTGTTGTTCAGTAAAGGAAAAAATAAATGTCATATAGATTAAATACAGATAACATTAATAGTTTCCCATCTACTAAACGAGCTTCTGTTAATAAGTTAATGACAGAAAACAGTGTAACTAGATTAATAAATCGTCTTGTAGATGTAGATGGATTTGTAATAACTACAGGTTTAACTGATGTAGATTTTACACAAGATCTCTCTATAGATGTTTGGCATAATAATCTTGCAGATTTTGAGTTTGTAATTAGAGGTTATTATTTCTCCATATCAAGAGGAAGTAGTATATCAGGCTTAGATTATCTTTTAACTACTACTCAGTTTAATTTTTCCGATGAAGAAGAACATACATTATTTGCTGGCATTTTCATAGATAAGACATATCCAGAGTTTCCAGAGTTATATGGACAGGAAGATATACAAGGAGAATATCAAGCTATAATTTTCTACACCAGTGATGAAGAAAAACCTGACCCACCATCTGGATTAACAGAATATGATTTTTATGAGTTCCCTTTAGTTAAATATATGCAAAAAGATGATGGTTCTTGGGGTAGATTTGTACCTTTAGATTCATTATTTAAGTTCTCATCAATATCAATTTCTAATATAGATGGTGGAGAAATTTCTCTATAATTTTACTTTTTAATAAAATATGTATATAATAAGGTATATAACTATATGTTATATACCTTATTTTTATTGAACAAAGGGAGTAATAAATGTCAAGTAAACATATTATTAGATGTTGCCATTGTGGTGCAGAATATTTACCAGCAGAAATTTTTTATCCTAATGATTTCTTAGGTAAGCCAAGAAACATAGAAAAAGATTTTAATGGCAAATTAATAAATTATTTAGGCTTAAATATGAATACAACAGAAACATATTATTGTGATTATTGTGGTAAGAGATTTAAGGTTGATGCTAATGTAAAGTTTTATGTAGATTCTAAAGTTAAAAATTATAAAAATGCATATAAAACCAAATTGTCAAAACCTAGCCTATTTATGAAAGAAGATTAATGATATATCTACAAGAACAAATACCATATAAATTACCTGGAGAAACTTCTTTTAAAGTATCATTTAATTATGATAAAAGAGTAGTAGATACTATAAAACAGGTACCAAATGCTATTTATCATAAAAAATTACAAAGTTGGGAAATACCTGCAACAAGTTTATCTAGAGCTATAACACTGTTATCAAATTTGGATAATTTGGATATTTCCTTATTAGAATATATAGAAAAAGAATGTAATACTGATGAGGTTAAATTAAATAAAAACTACATTACATCTCCATTCGAGTACCAACTTGAAGGCATTAAGTTTGGCATAAGACATAATACCTGGTTACTTTTAGATGCACCAGGTTTAGGTAAAACTTTACAAATGATTTACCTTGCTCAAGAATTAAAAGAAAGAGGGGAAATAAATCATTGTTTAGTTATATGTGGAGTAAATGCCTTAAAACATAACTGGAAAGCTGAAATTGAAAAACATTCACACCTTTCTGTACATATACTTGGAGAAAAGCTTAATAAAAAAGGTAAACTTAAAGTTGGTGGTATAAAGGAAAGATTAGATGATTTAAAGGTAGAAAGAGAAGAATTCTTTACTATTACAAATATTGAAACTTTAAGAGATGATAAAATAGTTAAAGAAATTAATAGTGGTAAAACTAGTTTTGATATGATATTATTCGATGAATGTCATAAAGCAAAATCTGTATCAGCTCAACAGAGTAAAGGTTTACAGAAATTAACTGCAAAATATAAGGTTGCTATGACTGGTACTTTATTAACCAATAATCCACTTGATGCATATGTACCATTGAAATGGCTAGGTATTGAAAATAGTACTGCTACTAATTTTAAATATTACTATTGTGTATTTGGTGGCTATTTTGATAATGAAATTGTTGGTTATAAAAATACAGATGTTTTAAAAGACCAATTATCTAAATATTCATTGAGAAGGACAAAAGACCTATTAGATTTACCACCAAAAACTGTAATACAAGAATATGTTACTATGGAAGATAAACAATCAGCTTTTTATAGTAATATTGTAGATGGTATTGTTGATCAAGTTGATAAAGTACACTTAAATCCTGCTAACATATTATCATTAACAACTAGGTTAAGACAAGCCACTGTTTCTCCTTGGGTATTATCTTCAGAAGAAATACCAAGCGCAAAAGTTGATCGAGCTATAGATTTAATAGAAGAAATTACAGACAATGGAGATAAAGTAATTGTTTTTTCTGTATTTAAAGATCCATTAAATCAATTATATGTAAAGCTAAAAAAGTTTAATCCCGTATTAGTTACAGGTGATGTATCCGATCAAGAAGTTGAAATTAATAAGAAAAAATTTCAAGATGATATAAATTGTAAAGTAATGTTGGCGACTTCACAGAAGGCAGGTACAGGTTTTACATTAACAGCTGCGTCGTACGCTATATTTCTAGATGTACCTTGGACAGCAGCAGAGTTTGAGCAAGCTCAAGATAGAATACACAGAATTGGCGCAAATAAAGCTGTATTTATCTATGAGTTAATTACAAAAGATACCATTGATGAAAGAGTACACGAAATTGTAAAAACAAAAGAGGCTATATCTGATTTTATTATTGATAATAAAATATCACAGAATTCATTGGAAAGTCTTAAAAAATATATTTTAGATTTAGGTAAATAAATGGAACCGAATTTTGATTTTGATAAATGTGCTGAATTAACTAAAAATGGAAAATGGTTTTCACAATTATTGTATGATAGGGCTTATGATATAATAAAAGATGATTGTTTCCCTATAGTTATACCATCATATAATAGGCCAAAAAATAAGCTTTTAAGAATGTTTAAAAATAATAATATTGATAATTATAATTTTCAAGCTTATTATTTGGTTAGGGAATCTCAGAAAGAAGAGTATGAAGCAGAAGTAGTTAATATAAAAAATGTACATATTATTACTGCACCTGATGATTTAATAAATGGTGCAGGTAAAGCTCGAATAGAAATTATTAAAAGATTTAACGGAAATATATTTTTATTTGATGATGATATTCAGCAAGTTTGTTTTACTACACCTACATATACTCCAAAAGGTGGTTGCAGATTTGGTACTAAATATAATCCTACAGATTTATTTAAAATATTATCTATGTGGCAGCTAACTTATATGGTTGTAAAAGAAAAATATCCAGAAATAGTTGGTAGTAATCTACCTTGCACAGCTCATACTTGGCCAGTAACACCAAATCATCTACCACAATATTCAGTAGAGTTTAATAGGGGCCCATTTGCAGTATTAACTATATGCGATGTAGATAAACTTAAAGAAAATAATTTAACATATAGAGATAATTCTTTTGGTCATGAGGATTTGGATTTACAATTCAGGTGCTTAATGGCAGGGTTAAAATTTATTAGAATTAATTTTATAGGTTATGTGGCAGATCCCCCTAATCCAGAGTTTAATGGGGATAAGTCTGCTTCTGCAATGGAACGATATGAAAAGCAATATAATCAAATGCTACCATATTTCAAAGATGTGCCTTGGATAAAAACAAGAGAGCAAAAGGGATTAAAAATGCTAGCTGTTGATTACAGAAAATATTCTGAATGTATGGGTGCTGACCCTAAAATAAATCCTGTAAAATTATTGCAAGAAAAATATCCTATTTTCAATGATATAGAAACAGTTGAATTGTATGGAAAAACTAAACATAAATTAGATCTTTTTTAAATTATTGTATTTACTTTTAATGATTTATACATTATAATAATAATGTAATCAAGGGATATTAATATGTAAGGAGGGTACAATAATGGCTAAGAGTAAGACTCGTGGGTGGTATGTATTTGAAGATGGATACACTTGCTGGTATCATGGTCTTTCCGCACAAGAGAAGAAGATAGAAATTCTCAAGCACGGAAAAATTGTAAAGTTTGCTCCTACAGATTGATTAAAATTGTAAAGCTATAGTTAAACATACAATATAAAGGAGGATCTATTATGTTTATCGGAGCTAATGTAAATCACAAAAATACAGCTAAATTCGGAACTGGTGTAATTACAGATCTTGAAATTAACCCAGAAGATCAGCTTAAATCCAAAGTTTCAGTTCAGTTTAATAATGGTGCTTTTTCAAAATTTTCTATAAAAGCATTTGAAGAGAATGGTTTTTTCACTACAGACGATGAGGACATAATACCATTTGTAGAAAAGTTGAAAGTTGAGTCCGAAGAAAAGCGCAAAGCTGAACTGAAAAGAAAAGCAGAATCAATCGTTTATGTACCAAGCTATGATATTAATGAATACGATAAAGAGGTTACTAAAGAAGATTGGATAAAAGCTGCTGAAGTGGCTGGTAATCATAGATTTCCTAATGAGTCAAGAGCTGTGGTTATGGATTCTGATCTTATATTTATTAATGCATCTGCAGCTATGCGATATATGGGATCAAGAATTAAAGACTGTGATAAAATATATAAAGCTTGCGAAAATAATAATAAATTCCAGGGACATAGTTGGAGCTATGCTTCAAGAGATGCAATAGATCATATAATAAGTTTGTTTGAAGAAGGACATTAAGTGAATTAAAAGAACCTTTTTATATTAATTATAAAATAAATAAAACAAAGCTAGATAAATATAGTTGTAATGAAGTTGCAGAGCTATATTTATCTAGTTCTTCTTTAGAAGATAAAAATGCATATACAAGTTTTTTACTTTGTAATGCTTGGAATCTTTTACAAAGAATATATTATGTTGGTAATAATGCAAAGTTATCTTGTGAAGAATGCTATGACATATTTATACAAACATTTCAATATGTGATAGAAAATCATGTGTGGGATAATCCTAATAGTACCTTATATAAAGATGAAAATGCTTTTATGAAGGCTATGGCTGTTACTATACAGTGTAGAAAGAAAAACTATATAGAATCAAAGTTTAAACAAAAGAGAATTATAAATAATAATATAATTTCTTTAGATAGTTTATATGATGATTATGTTGATGGTTACTTTACTCAAACAGAAGAACCAGAATATAGTATATCAGACTATATACTAGAAGAAAAGATACATTATTATTTTATTAATAAATGTTATTTAACAGCATTTATACTTGATGGTATACTATATGATAATGTGTATGATGAGCATAATAATCTTGATTTAAGGAAATTAAGAAAGTATTTAAGAAATATTAATGATGATTTCTGTAAATATTTTTCATACAAATACAATTTAATTTTTGATGAGGTTAAAAATAGTTTGGTTACATTTGATAGTGATAATCAAGCATTATTTGATAAAAAGATTAATACTTCATTTATAACTTTAAAAAATGATGATACAATAAAACAAATATTAGATATATAGGGGAAGTTTAATGCTTGTAGAACTTTTAAGTCAGTCTAATTATCAATCGTTTAATATTAAATTAGCTCAACTGCTCGGATTGGAATCAGCAATATATCTTAGTGCTTTAATAGATATAAATGAAAAAGCATTTAGAAAAAATAAGATTATAGATCATGGCTTTTTTATGGTTGATAGAGATTATATAAAAGCAAGAACTACATTAACTAAATCAAAACAAGAAAAAATAGAATGTGAATTAAACAAACTTGGTATACTAGAATTAAGTAATGATCATTTAAAAATTAATCTTGAAATTTTAACATCATTGGTGTTAGAAGAAAATGAAGAGATAAGAAGAGATTTGTCAAATTTCAGAAAAGCTGCTAATTCAAAGAATAAGGGTGATTATATTCTTGAAAATGTAAAAAAGAATATTGATACTAAATTGCCAATGGAATTACAACAAGCTTATGCTAATTGGCTTGATTCTGTATATTCAAAGATTAATTTTGTTAATAAACAAACATTGTTTAATGCACAGAAAGAGGTTGATGCTGCTTCAAATCATAATTTAGATGTAGCATTAGATATCATAAATATAGCTGCAGCTAGTGGCTGGAAAGATATGAAGTGGGCAGTAAAAGTTTACAAAGAAAGACACCCAAATTATAATGTAATAGATATGAAAGCTGTAGATGTAGATTGGAGTACAAGTTACTAATGGTAGATTGTTTTACAAAAGATACTTGTAAATTATATAATTCAGAAGAAGATACTTGTCCATATATGAATAGCGAGATAAAGATATGTATGAGACAATATAAAATTAATTATTTATTGGATCAAGCATTATTATCTGAAGCTCAAAAAACAAGAAAAGCTCTTCTTCTTGATGTAAATAAAGTTGATTTACAAGCGTTTACAGAGTTAAATACAATAAAAACTAATATTGTATCATTTGCTAAAAATGGCAATAATTTGTATATATACTCTAAAATTCCAGGTAATGGTAAAACAAGTTGGGCAATAAAGTTAATTCAATCTTATATTAATAAAATATGGGCAGAATCTCAATTAACTTGCAGAGTACTGTTTATAAATGTGCCTAAATTTTTATTAGCGTTGAAAGCAAGTATATCAACTCATAGTGATTATATAGATCATATAAATACATTTGTAAATAGTGCTGATATTGTTGTTTGGGACGATATTGGTACTAAAGTAGCAACTGAGTTTGAACACGAACATCTATTAAGTTTAATAGACTCAAGACTATTAGATAATAAATCCAATATATTTACAAGCAATATAGTACCTAATGAACTTAGTACTTTTGTTGGGGATAGATTAGCTAGTAGAATTATAAATACAGCAACAAATATAGAATTTTTAGGAATGGATAAGAGAGGTATAAGGCTGAAATGATACAACTTCAAGTTTTAAATCATTTGTTAGATACTAAAGACAGCTCTATGCTTCTTATGAATAATATTACAGATGAATTCTTTTCTGATTATAAAGAAGAATATGAGTTTATATGTAATCATTTAAATGAGTATGGTAGTATACCTGATAAATTAACTTTTCTTGATAAGTTTCCTAATTTTGATATAGTTGAAGTTAATGAGTCTTCAGATTATTTAATAGATAAATTATATGATGATCGTAATACTAGAAAATTAGCTGAAATATTTAATGGTATTCGTGAGCTTTTAACTAAGGGTGATATAGATGCAGCTATGCAATTATATACTTCTTCAAGTGAAGCAGTAGTAAAAGCTAAGCATATTGAAGCTGTAGATATATTAAGAAATACTGAACGATATGATGCTTATATTGAAAGGTGTGAGAATTTTGATAAGTATTATGTTAAAACAGGTTTCAAGGAATTAGATGAAATTATAGGTGGTTGGGATAGACAAGAAGAATTAGCAACTATTGTAGCAAGATCAAATCAGGGAAAATCTTGGGTATTATTTAAATGTGCAGTTGCTGCAGTAGAGCAGGGACTGAATGTTGGTATTTATTCTGGAGAAATGAGTGAAAGAAAAGTTGGTTATAGAATTGATACACTTATAGCTAATATTTCTAATACAGCACTAACTAAAGGAGATAGAACTGTTCAGAATGAATATAAAAGATATTTAGATAATTTACCTAATAAATATAAGGGGTTTTTAAAAGTTCTTACTCCAAATATGATAGATGGTCCAGCTGGAGTGTCAGCGCTAAGAGCATTTATTGAAAAAGAAAATTTAGATATATTGTTTATAGACCAACATTCTTTGCTTGAAGATGATAGACACGCGAGATCACCTGTAGAAAAAGCTTCAAATATTTCTAAAGATTTAAAAAATCTTCAAGTGCTTAAGAAAATTCCAATTATATCGGTTTCTCAGCAAAATAGGTCTTCAACAGAAAATGGTGTTGGACTTGAGCATATTGCACAAGCAGATAGAATTGGACAAGATAGCACTATTGTAATATTTTTTGAACAGAAAAATGGTTTGATGACTTTACATCTTATAAAGTCAAGAGATTCTGCTAATATGAAAGATATAACATATCTTATTGATTTAAACAAAGGTATGTTTACATATGTTCCTGAAGAAGCAAACGCATTAGATGGAGAAGGTACACAAGAATTAAGGGCTGAGTTTAATGAAGAAGGAGAAGATATATTCTAATGACTGAAATTTTTGATAATGAAGCAAGTTCATTAAGAGATTTTATTAGATTTCACTTTATAGAAAGTATAAGGAATGATCCTGATGTTGATTCACTCTTGTATATTTGGAACATTTTAAGTTTTTATGAAAGAACGGGTGGATTTAATGAAGATGGGTATATAGATTATGAACCTCATAATAAATAATCATGTAATAGATAGTGATTTATATACTATATTAGATAAAATAAGAATAGAAACAAATAATAGATATTTGGGGCGTATAGTAAATCATGGAGATAATATAGCTATATCTTGTCCATTTCATAAAGATGGTATGGAAAGACACCCTTCGTGTTTTGTATATGCATTAAATGATAATGACAATGTACCATTTGGATTTTTTAGATGTTTTACTTGTGGTTCTCAAGGACAATTATATGAATTAGTAGCATATTGTCTTGGTTATGGTATTGAGGAAGCTAAAGAATGGTTAATAGATAATTTTTCAAAAACATTAACTGATTCTGTAATATCGTTACCTGAAATAACTTTAACTAAAGAAAAGAAAACATATTTAAATGAAGATATTCTTAATGAATATGCATATTTCCACCCATATATGTTTCAACGAGGACTAACTGAGAATATAATTAAAAAATTTAAAGTTGGTTGGGATCCAAATTTAGATACTATAACTTTTCCGGTTTGGGACGAAAATAGTAATTTATTAGGTATAACTAGAAGGAATGTAAAAAATAAATATTTTCATATTCCAGAAAGTATTGGTAAGCCAGTTTATTTACTAAACTTTGTAAAAAGAGAAAATATAACAGAAGTAATAGTTTGTGAAAGTCAAATTGATGCTTTATATTGTTGGAGTTTGGATATGCCAGCAGTAGCATTGTTAGGTACTGGCACTAAAAAGCAATATGACATATTGAAAAATTCTGGCATAAGAATATTTCATTTAGCATTAGATGGTGATTTAGCAGGTAGGCATGGAATTTTAAGATTTATAGAAAATATGCCTGATAATATATTTATGGATATTATGCTAATACCTGATGGTAAAGACATCAATGATTTATCATATGAAGAAATACAAAATTTAAAAAGAGTTGATAAAAGAGATTATTTACAAGACATAAATATTAATGTATAATATAAAATATAAACTAATGCCAAAGAGATTAAATTAATTAAAAGGAGAATAATATGGCACAGATTAGTTATGATGAAGTTACTTCAAGAAATGATGCAGAATTTGATGTTGGTTTTTTCTCACTTAAATCTGACGGAGATGAAGCTATTGTAAGAATTCTTTGTGATCAGGTATCTGACCTCGAAATTCTTACTGTACACCCTGTTACTGTAGGTAATAGTTCATTCCCTAACAGAAATGTTAACTGTATCAGAACACCGCATGATCCACTTGATAAGTGTCCATTCTGTAATTCTGGTGAAAAGGTAAAGCAGAGAGTATTTATTAAGATGCTACAGTATGATCCAAATACAAGGGAACCTATTGCTGTAGTGTGGGATAGACCTGCAGGAGTATTTGTACCAAAGCTTAAGAGTTATATTGATAACTATGGTCCACTTACAAATATTATGTGCAAGATTATCAGACATGGTTCAGGTCTTGATACAACATATGATATTATTCCAAACCTTAACCCACAGGTTTATACTACAGAAGCTTATAGAGTAGATACATCAGCATTTAATGATTTTTCAGTACTTGGTAGAATGGTACTTGATAAAACGGCTGATGAGATGATTACTTATATGAGAACAGGTAGTTTTCCAGAAAGAGTAAAGGAATCTTCTGCAGTACCTAATACTAATTGGGCACCACCTACTTCTGCTGGCAACCCAAATCAGTATCAGACATTTACTACAGCAGAAACTAACCCTAATATGGCACCAACGCCAATACCTAATGGGTATGAACAGCCATATGGTGGTCCAGCCCCAATGGATCAGGGAAGCTTGCAAAGGCCAACTAGATATTACTAATCATAGTTAAAGCCAGGGGCTAATAACTCCTGGCTTATTTTTAAGATTTACAAAATGAGTATGAAATTATATAATGAAGCAAAAGAATTGTTCGGTGATATGGTTGATTTAACTGAAGAAGAATCCAAAGCATATGCTGAATATATCAATAGTATTTCAGAGCCAGTTAATGGTAGAACATTTTGGGAGATATTAGATGAATTTGTGGGGAGAGGAGTTTGTTCTAGAGACAACTCAAAATAAAGTAAATAAACTTCTTGATAAAGTAAATAATCCTAAAAAATCACATCATAAAAAGAAAGAAAGTTTTTCTGTTGATGAAAGATTAGTTACAATAAAAGAATCAGTAAATAAAATTTTAGGTAAATATGCAGATTCAACTATTGTAATAAAGTCTAAAGAAGAATATGATGATTATATTAATAAGTGTATTGATATAGGTATTGTAGCTCTTGATACTGAAACTAATAATAGCTTAGATCCTTTAACTTGTATGTTAATGGGATTATGTTTATATGCACCTGGATTGCCAGCAGCGTATGTACCTGTTCATCATATAAATAGAGAAACAGGTGAGAGATTAAGTTGGCAGTTAGATGAGAAACAAATAAAAGAAGGCATAGAAAAACTTAAAAATATAAAAATATTAACTCATAATGGTAAATTTGATTATGAAGTAATTAAATGTACTTGTGATTGTGATTTCCCAATATATTGGGATTCCCAGATAGCTGCAAAGGTGCTTGATGAAAATGAATTATCTGCAAGGTTAAAAGATCAATATGTAATGAAAATTGATCCTAATGAAGAAAAATATTCTATTGAGCATTTATTTGAAGGGTTAGATTATGCAATAGTTGCACCCGAACTATTCGCTTTATATGCAGCTACAGATTCATTTAAAACATATAAATTATATGAATATCAATATAAACAGTTAAATAAACCTGAAAATAGTAGATTACTTGATTTATTATTTAATGTAGAGTTTCCTGTAATACCTGTAGTAGCTGAAATGGAATTAACAGGTGTTTGTATTGATTTAGAATATTCTGACAGATTGAGAAAAAAATATGATGATAAATTAGCTAATTTACAATCAAGAGTAGATAAAGAATTATCTAAATATGATGATGTAATTGCAAAATGGAGATTAACAGAAGAAGCTAATCATCACCCAATAAAATCTACAGGAAATGGGTTAGGTAAATCTAAATCTGAACAATTAGAAAATCCTGTAAATTTGGCTTCACCAACACAACTTGCAATATTACTGTATGATGTGTTAAAAGTTCCAGTAGTTGATAAGAAAAAACCAAGAGGTACAGGTGAAGATATATTACTAAAAATAGATTTACCTCTGTGTAAATTAATTCTGGAATATAGAGGGTTAATGAAACTTGTTAATACCTATATTGAAAAATTACCAGAATGTATATCTGAGAGAGATGGTAGATTACACGCAAGCTTCAATCAATATGGAGCAGCTACAGGTAGGTTTAGTTCAAGTGACCCAAATCTTCAAAACATACCTTCGCACGAAAATTCTATACGAATGCTATTTACAGCAAGTCCTGGTTATGTTATGTGTGGTGGAGACTTTTCACAGCAAGAGCCTCGTTTACTAGCACATTATTCAGATGATGAAAATATGATAAATGCATATAAAGATGGAAAAGATTTATATGCTACAATCGCATCAAGAGTTTATCATAATAAATATGAAGATAATCTAGAATTTAGACCTGATGGTAGTATTAATCCAGATGGAAAGAAAAGAAGATCTGCTTGCAAGGTACTTTTGTTAGGAATTATGTACGGTATGTCAGTACCCGCTATTGCAGAGTCTTTGAACTGTTCTACAAAAGAGGCAAGTGATATAAGATCTAGTTTCTTTAATCAATTTCCAAAAGTTAATAAATGGATAAATGAAACACAGGTTTTCGCAAAAGAAAATGGCTATGTAGAAGATGCTTGGGGTAGAAGAAGAAGATTACCTGATATACAAAGGCCAAGATATGAAGTTAAATCTAAAAATAAATTTTCAACATTTAATCCACTAATAGGTAGTTCTGGTGTAAATTATACTATTAACAATGTGTTAATTGAAAAATATTTATCAGAATTAGATAAATGTAAAAATGCTAACGATTTTAATATTATAAAATCAAAAGCAGAAAAAGATAATTTAACAATATATAACAATACAGGTTTTGTATCACAAGCTGAAAGGCAGTGCGTAAATGCAAGAATTCAGGGTGGTGCTGCTTCTATGTCTAAGCGTGCTATGATAGATGTTTATAATAATAAAGAACTTAAGGATTTAGGTTTTAGATTATTAATAGCTGTACACGATGAATTGATAGGTGAATGTCCAGAAGAAAATAAAGAAAGATGTAAAGAATTATTGTCTAATATTATGATTAATTCTGCAAAACCTGAAGTAAATGTACCTATGAAGTGTGATGCTGATTATTTTAAATCATGGTATGCAGATGTATATAGCTCAGAATTAGAAAAAGAATATAATAATTATTTATCAAAATATGATAAAGAAAAAGCTTATGAGCTATTGAAAGATAATCATTCAGAAGTAACTGATGAGTTTATATCAAATATTATTTACAAATAAACCAAAATATAGTATAATATAATAAATGGAACATAATATAGTAGAAAAATTAAATTTAATTCCATATATTGGTGCTTCAGATTCTTGTCTTGCAGCTATGGAATTTGCAGAGCATAATTTAGCCCATGTTTCTCGTGTAGCTAAAATGGCTTGCAAGATATTATCAGAATTAGGTTATAGTGAGCATACGATAGAGTTAACTGAAATTGCTGGGTATATGCACGATATTGGTAATGTTGTGAACAGGCATGATCATGCTCATTCAAGCGCAATATTAGCATATAATATTCTCTTAAAGAATGGTTATGAATTAGAAGATATTTTAAAAATAATATCTGCTATTGGTAATCATGATGTAACTACAGGGTTTCCAGTTAGCCCTATTGCAGCTGCACTTATAATTGCAGATAAATCTGATGTAAGAAGAAGCAGAGTTAGGAAACAAGATCTAAATACTTTTGATATTTATGATAAAGTACATTATTCTGTAGATTCTTCTATATTAACAGTTGATAAAGATAGTAGAGTAATAACACTTAAGTTAAAACTTAATACAAACTATAGTTCTGTACTCGATTACTATGATACATTCTATAGCAGAATGCAACTGTGTAAGAAAGCTGCAGAATATTTAGATATGAAATTTTGTTTACAAATTAATGATGTAAAACTAATGGATTAATGAGGTAATATATGTCAATAACACTAAAAACAGAAGAGTTAAATAATATTTGTTCTAAAATTCTTTTTGCTGTAGATTCTAATGGGTTGTCAGAGATAACAGAAACATTGGAGCTTGTACTGAATAATAATAATTTGTATTTACAGGTTACCAATAGAGAATATTTTATTAAGATTAAACTGTCAACAAATATAGCTGAAGATTTTCACGCAACAGTAAATGCTGAGCTTTTCCTTAAACTAATTTCAAAGATAACTACTGAATTAGTTACTATGTATATATCAGATAATTGCTTGTTAATTACAGGTAATGGTAAATATAAGCTTCCACTTGTATATGATGGTACTGAATTACTGAAACTTCCAGAAATAACTATAGATAATGTTACTAATTCATTTAGTATAAGTGGCGATGTTTTAGATAGTATTTTTACATATAACAGTAAGCAGCTTATAGGTAAGGTTATTAATAATCCTGTACAGAGTCTATATTATGTAGATAATGAAGGTGCTATTACATTTACTTCTGGTGCGTGTGTAAATAAGTTTGAGCTTGATGAAGATGTTAAGCTGTTGCTTAATTCTAAATTGGTTAAACTGTTTAAGCTATTTAAATCTGATACTGTAGAGTTTTCTATTGGTCAGGATAAACTGTCAGAAGAACTTATTCAGACAAAAGCGAGGTTTAAAACTTCTGATATTGAATTAACAGCAGTATTGCCTACAAATGAAGCTTCTATTAAAAAGGTGCCAGTTAAGGTAATTAGAGATAGAGCATATAAAGATTATAAATATTCTGTAACTATTAATAGAGTAGAAATGCTTCAGGCAATTAATAGACTGTTTATTTTCTCAGATAAAAGTTCAGCTATAGATAGAACTTATGGTGTATTTACTTTTGAGAAAAATAAAGTTATAATTAGTGATATGAATAGTGTAAATAAAGAAGAAATTGTTTATGCTAATGAGTCTATTATAAGCGATGAATATAAAGCAGTGCTTGATTTTACAGATATAAAATCTATTCTTGATTCTTCAACTGGAGAATTTATTACATTTAATTTTGGAGATAATCAGGCTATTGTTTGTGTTAAAGATAATATTTACAATATTGTTCCTGAGATTGTATAATAATGGAGTAAATTATGGATAAATTTGGGTTATTTGATATTGAAACAACAGAAGAAGATGCAAGATATACAGGCAAAGTTTCTATACCACAGTATCTACCTAAAGCTGAATGTCCAAGTGTACACGAATTAATTTCAACACGCAAGTATGATGAACTTGTAAACGAGATTAAAACAGCTTCGATTAGTGATGATCAGAAAGACTTTTTAATTAAAGCTGCTACTCGTCATATGGTATTTAATTATGGCAAGATAGCTGATTATTATGCTCATCAGGGTAAAGAAATGCAAGCGTTAATGGAAAAATCAGCATTAGTTATCATAGATTTGAATGATGCTATTGCTAATGGTTATGTAACTTTGCAGAATAGAATTATGGATATAGCTAGAAAGCAGACTTCTGTGCAAGAGGCCATAGCTAAAGATTCGGAGACTAAAAATGGTAAGGGATAATTTTGCAATATTCATTTTATCTCATGGTAGACCTGATGAGGTTTTTACTGTAAAAACTCTACAAAAAGTTGGGTATACTGGTAAATACTATTTCATTATTGATAATGAAGATGATACTGTAGACGGGTATAGAAAACTTTTTGGCGAAGATAGAGTTATTGTATTTGATAAGGCAGCTGTTGCTAAAAAGTTTGATGTTTATGATAATTTTGATGGCAGAAATGTAGTTGTATATGCTAGAAATGTATGCTTTGATATAGCAAGAGAACTTAAGCTTGACTATTTTGCAGAATTCGAAGACGATTATCTTGATTTTAGATATAGAGTACCTGAAGGTCAAGTACTAAGATCTATAAATATAGAAGACTTTGATGCTGTTTGTGAAGCTATGCTTGATTTTCTTGATTCTACAGGTGTGAGAACTATTGCATTTGCACAAAATGGTGAAATGGCTGGTGGTGTAAATAGTAATGTTTGGAAAACACAGGTTAAGCGTAAAGCTATGAATACATTTTATTTTAAGGTTGGTAAGCCTGAAGATGATTTTTATTTCTTAGGTAGGTTTAACGACGATGTAAATGCATATACAGTTCTTGGTCAAAGGGGAGAAATATTTTTACAAACACCTATAGTTAATTTAGGTCAGGTAATTACTCAATCAAGAAAAGGTGGTAATACAGAGGCTTATAAAGCTTATGGTACATATGTAAAATCATTTTATTCTATATTAGCTTGTCCTCATAGTGTGAAAATTGCTATGGTTGGTGAGAGCCATCCACGATTACATCACACAATTAATTGGAAAACTTGTGTACCAAAAATTATTAGTGATAGGTTTAGAAATTGAGAGGTTATAATATGAAAATTGGTATATATCCTATGGTAGCAGATATTCTTCACCCAGGGCATTTAATAGCTATAGAAGAAGCTAAAAAATATTGTGATTATCTTATTGTAGCATTACATTGTTGCCCAAATTATAAAGACCCTGTACAGACAATATATGAAAGATATATGCAGTTAAGGGCAGTAAAATGGGTAGATGAAGTAATTCCATACTATGATAAATATGATGCTGCTACAATGCTAAAGAGTTTTAACTATGATGTGTACTTCTTGGGAGATGATCATAAGGGCAAAGATTGGGAAAATAAAGACCTGCTGTCCACCCTTGGTAAAGAAGTTATTTATCTTCCAAGACAACATGATTTTAGTAGCACTAACCTTAAGATAAGAATTGTTGATAAGGAGATGAATATAAATGAAGAAGTACATACTAACGCATAAAGGTGCAATTAATACAAATATAACTGATAACCCTCATACAGAATGTTTTCATATTATAGATAATATTCTTTATAAAGAAGATATTCTTGGTAATTTGTATGATTGTGGTGAAGTAATAGGTGAATATGATACTTTAGGAGAAATACTAGCTAATTCAAATGAAAACAATTAAGATAAAATATTTTACAGACATAGAACCTATTGAGAAAATATCAAAAGGTGATTGGATAGATTTGAGAGCTGCAAAAGATGTTGAACTTGAAGCAGGTGAACATACTCTCATACCTCTTGGTGTTGGAATGATTTTACCAGAAGGTTATGAAGCACATATTGTACCAAGAAGTAGTACATTTAAAAAATATAGTGTTATTCAAGCTAACCATATGGGAATAATAGACAATTCTTATTCTGGAGAAGAAGATGAATGGAAATTTTCTGCTTATGCTGTAGAACATACATTTATTAAAAAGAATGATAGAATTTGTCAATTTAGAATTATGAAAAAACAACCTGAAATTTCTTTTGAAGAAGTAGAACATTTGAATGAAAAAAGCAGGGGTGGTTTTGGTAGTACAGGAACTAATTAATGGCAGTTAGTGGAAAAGCATTTGAAGAGCATTTTAAAGAGGGTTGGAAAAAGTCTTTTCCTGAAGGAGATATATTAAGACTTTATGATGTAACTAGTGGATATGTTAATATAAGTAATGTATCAGACTTTATATGCTATTCATATCCTAATATGTTCTATATAGAATGTAAAGTTCATAAAGGTGCTAGTATTCCTTTTGATAAGATTTCTCAATATCCCAAATTGCTAGAAAAATCTAATATTTACGGAATAAGGGCGGGTGTGTTATTATATTTATATGAAAAATTTAGAGTATTTTACATACCAGCAACTACTATTCAGCAATTAAAAGCTGATGGTAAAAAATCAGTAGGTATAAAAGCTTTTGATGAAGGTTATAATATAATTGAAATACCATCAACAAAATTACGAGTTTTTATGGATTCTGATTATTCTGTATTGCAAAATTTAAACGAAGGAGATTAGATATGGATATTGATAAGATTAACAATTCTCTTGATACCATTAGTGTTGATGTTAGCTATATAGAAAATATTATTAATGACATTGTTTCAGAATATAGTTCCGATTTAGATAAAATTATGGAAAATATTTATAATAATGTTATTAATGATGAATATCCAGCTATTAACACTATTGAAAAATATTTTATGGAGCTTTCAAATTGCTTATATTTTATGTGTGAAAAAAGTGAAAGACTTGGTATATTTGATTCCATTAGTAAATCAAAAGCACAGGAAACTTATAATACCAAATATCTTGAACATCAACACTCTACAGATGGTAAGGTTGGAGCTAAAAAGCCTACTGTTGCAGAAAGTCAAGCAATTTCTGAAAATGCTTCTATATATGATAAAACAGTAAATGATCTTTATAACAGAGCATATAAGATTATTAAAGCTAAAGTATCGGCTGCAGAAACAATGGTGAGTACATTGTCTAAAATTCTTAGCCATAGAATGCAGGAATCTCAACTTGTTTCAATGCAAACTGGGAGGAAAATATTAAATGAAGAAAATGTTTTCTAAAGAAGAATTTGTTGAAATTATAAATGCACTGTGTAAGGAGCGCGATGTATTAAGTGAGCTATATCAAAAATATAATATAGATATTATTGATTGTAGGTGGCGTCAAAGTGATTATTATTTAGTAAAACTACTACAGTATGTATTTGATGATGAAGCTTCTTGGATAGATTGGTGGTGTTGGGAAACTGATTTTGGTAGAGATTGGGATCTTTCAAGACTATATTATACAGAAAACGATAAAGAAGTAGAATTAATTTTAGATAGTGCAGAAAAATTATATGATTTTTTAGTTTCAAATGTGAAAGAGAAGATTGATGGCTGAATTAACTTTAAATGGTGTATTAAAAGATATCTCAAAGAAGTATGGAGATAATGTTGCAAAATTTGGTGCAGATAGCTTAGAGGTAGATGGTATTCTTTCTCTTGGATCTCCAATGCTTGATTATTGTCTGTATGGTGGAATACCTGAAGGTAGGATAATTGAATTAAGTGGTGCTGAAGGTTCAGGTAAAACTACTACAGCATTTATGATTGCTGCTTCTTATATAAAAGAAGAATTAAAGCGTAACCCAGAAGATCCGAGATGTATTATTTTTCTTGATAATGAAGGTACATTAGACCCAACTTGGGCAGCAGTATTTGGGTATGATTTATCAGAAGAAGCACCTGTAAGAACTATAGTTATTAGGCCGGAAGGTCAAAATGCTGAAGAAATATTTGATATGGCATTAAATCTTCTGAGAACAGGTGAGGTTGGTTTACTGATATTTGATAGTATTGCTACACTCGTACCAGCACAGATTGCTGATGAGTCAATGGAAAAATATCAAATGGGCGGTATTGCTAAATCTCTAACGAGATTTGCTAATACGGCATTAGGGTTACTTAGAAAATATCATGCTACATTGATAGCAATAAACCAGGTGCGTGAGAATATGTCAGGTTATGGAAACCCAATTACTACTCCTGGTGGTAGAGCTTGGAAACACGCTTGCTCTTCTAGGTTAATGTTTAAACGAGGTGAGTTTTTTGATGCTGATGGAAATAAACTTTCAACTACAGCAGAATCACCTGCTGGCCATATTGTAAATGTGGCTGTATTAAAAACTAAAACTAATAAATGGGATAGAAAAGGTGGCTCATATAGGTTAAATTATACAAGGGGAGTTGATATTTTATCTGATACTATTGAAGCTGCTTTGCATTTTGGTTTAATAGATAATAGTACTCAAGGATCATATAAAATTATAGACCCTGAAACTGGAGAAATTAAACTTGATTCTGAAGGTAAGGAAATTAAAATAAGAGGTAAGGCAAATGTAACTACTTATTTTAATGAACATTTAGATGAATGGAAAGCATTATATGATGCTGTATATGATAGAATAAGAGAAAAAGAATCTCCTTATAACTATGCATTTGAGCAGATGCTTAATAGTGAAGTTGATAAAGTATTTGGTGATAGTGTAGCTAGAGCAAGGGCTGAAGAAGAGGAATACTAATGGATAAAAAGTTTGAAACTATCGTACTTACAGAAGAAGATTTTGGAGAAGATTTATATAATGCAGTTGGCACTGTGTTGAAAATTCTATTTAAAGCCGGTTATATTTGTGTTGTTAAGGAAGAAATTGATGGCATTATTAGAATAGATTATAATTATGATGAATATAATAATTTTGGTAATGCTTTGCCAGTATGGCTTGACATAGATGAGGCTGAATTACTTTATTCATTAATAGATGATGAAGGGGAGTATATTGACTAAAAATAAAGATGCTACAAGATTTGCTTCTGGTATACAGGAGAATAGAATAGCTAAAAAATTTAATGGTAAGGTGTCTTCTAACTCAGGTGCTTCTGCTTTTTCAGGCGGGGATGTCTATGTAGAAGACGCCTCTTTATGTATTGAATGTAAAACTTGTATGAAACCTGCTAAATCTTTTTCTATTAAAAAAGATTGGATAGAAAAAAATAAGCAAGAAGCTTTTGTACATAGGTTTGAAAATAACTGTATAGCCTTTAATTTTAATTATGAAGATAAAAAAGACTATTATGTTATAGATGATAAATTAATGGGATTTCTTATTGAAAGTTTAGAGAAATATTATAACGAATAGTGTTTACTTTGTGTATTAATTATTATATAATTAAATAAAAAGGAGGTTAGTTATTATGTCGAAACTTGATCTATCTGCTGTAGAATTAAATTCTTTGGAAAATAAGATATGTTCTTTGCTAAGAAAAATAGATAGACCTGGTGCTGATATTGAAGGCTTAATAAAAAAGCTTAAAGATGCAGATTATTTTACAGCACCAGCAAGTACAAAATTTCATAATTGTTTTATAGGTGGTTTAGCAGACCATTCACTTAATGTATATTATAATCTTAAAAGGTTAGTTGAAAATAAGCATCTTGAAGATGTAATACCTGAAGAGAGTATAATTATTTGTGGACTCTTACACGATATGTCAAAAATTAATTATTATGAAAAAGGTGTAAGAAATAAAAAGGTGTATTCAGAATCAGGTAGTAAATGGGACGAACTTGGAAGGTATGATTGGGTAAGTGAAGAAACTTGGAATGTTATACCAGATAATAAAAGGTTTATTTATGGTAATCATGAAGAGACTGCTGAATTTATGGTGAGACAATTTATACCACTTAAAGTAGCTGAGTCTGCTGCTATTCTTAACCATCATGCTGGTAAAGGTTATGATTCTACTGGTATTAATATAAGTAGTATATTCCATAGATACCCATTAGCTAATTTACTTCACGTAGCAGATATGATTGCTACTTTTACTGATGAAACAGATTAATAAATTTACATTAAGAGAATTAGAAAAAGTACAACATTTATTACCTAATAATTGGAGAGAAACTACACACTTTACTGTTGGTTGTGTTGATAATATACCTAAAAGTAGTATAAATGTTGGTGATAAATTTACTATAAAAATTGAAAATTATATAATAAATCAACCTGAAAATTTTTCTTTATCTGAAAATTGGAATCATGGTACAGTGCCGCCCGAAGAAATACTTGATATAGAAATATTACAGCTTATGGGAAAAATGACAAAAGTTAAAGCTGTAGGTAAATGTACAAGAATAGCTTGGGAAGGGTGGCTACCAAATAAAAGTTTTAAAATTCAATAGGTAGTTATATGGAATCTTTATATACAAAATATAGACCAAATAAATTTGAAGAAGTTATAGGGCAAGAGTCTGTAGTTAGAATACTGAAACAACAATTAGAAACTAATAGCATTTTTAATTGTATGATATTTTCAGGTGTTAGCGGTACAGGTAAAACTACACTGGCTAGAATATTTGCAAATGAATTAAATGAGCATTTAGGGTTACCAATAGAAATAGATGCAGCATCAAATAATGGTGTAGATAATGTAAAGCAAATTGTAGCTTCAGCATCTGAAAGATCTATACATAGTAATTATAAAGTTTATATTATAGACGAAGCTCATATGCTGTCGACACAGGCATGGAACGCATTTCTTAAAACAATAGAAGAGCCTCCAAAATATACTATATTTATTTTTTGTACAACTGATCCGCATAAAATACCAGAAACGATACAAAATCGTTGTATGAGATTTAATTTTACTAGAGTGCCTTCTCAGCTAATTGAAGCAAAATTAGATTATATTTGTAAAGCTGAATGTGCAAATGGTATTAATATAAATAATTGGAGAGAGTCTATAAATTATATTAGTAGAATATGCGATGGTGAGGTACGAAAAGCTATAAGTATGCTTGAAACCTGTATTTCCTATGATAAAAATATGTCAATGGAAAAAACACTTATAGCATTGGGTAATTTATCATATGATAGTTATTTTAATTTGATTAATAGTATTATAGATGGTAACATAAATCAAGTGCAACTCATCATAGAAAAATTATATAATTCTGGTGCTAATCTTAAAAAATTTGTAGATCTGTTTACAGAGTTTTGTCTTGATATACTAAAATATATTTTATCAGGTGATATTCAAGTTACAAAATTACCAGCACATTTAGAAGAAAATGTTAAACAAGCTATAGGGTTTAATAATCCAGATAAGTATTATTTATATTTTGTAGATAAGTTGTTAGAGCTTAAAAATATGATTAAAGTAGATAATAATGAGAAAGTTACTATTGAAATTGTATTTGCTCAAATGTGTAGATTTATATGAATATAATTGGACAAACAAACATAATAGAAAATATAGATAAAATTACCTCTATAGATAAATTACCAAAATCTATAATTATATCAGGTAATTTTGGTAGTGGCAGACATACTATATATAATTATATATGTGATAAGTTTAAATTAGAAAAGACAATTATTGATTATGAATTAAACTCAGACATATTAAATGAAATGTATAATCTGTCATTACCAAAAATGTATTTGATAGATTTAGATGCTTTAAGTGAAAATAAGAGGTTGGAAAGATTTCAAAACACACTTTTGAAATTTATAGAAGAACCACCTGAGTATGCTTGGATAACAATTATTATTTATAATTTTAATATTTTGTTAGAAACTATAGCAAATAGATGCAGAATATTTTCTATGCAACCTTATTCTATAGAAGAACTATGTGATATTTCTAATGCATATAATAAATCTTGGTCAAAAGAAGAATTAACTTTATTAAACACACCTTATAATATTATTAATGTAGAACAAGATACATTAATAAAAATAAGAACTTTAGCTAAAAATATTGTTGATAATATGCATAAAGCAAATATTTCTAATGCTTTATCAATTCGTAATAAATTATCAACAGACATTGATATACAATTATTTATAAATATTTTTATAGAATTGCTTTATAAATATTATATTACTAGTTATGATAATAAATATTATAAGGCATTAATACTAACTAAAAACTTGTGTAATAATTTGTATGTATTAAATGTAAATAAAACATATTTAATTGATAATTATCTATTAGAATTGAAACAAATATTAGATGATAGAATTAGCAACATTTAAAAATGAAATAGAAAATAATACACTATTGTTTGATGATAATCTATTTATATTTATTGGAAAAGATTTATCATCAGAATTTATATTTGATCAATATGCCCATATATTTATAAACAATAATTTTATTGAGTTAAATTTAGTAGATGGTTTATATGATAATATGGGGTTTTTTGATATTGATAATTCTAGTTTAGATGTGTTTAAAACTGACAAACTTGAATATATACCAAAAACATTTAAAGGTTGGATATATTGTAAAAGCGTATCCAAAGATATTAGGGATAATTTTGATAAATCAATAATAGAATTACCAAAATTAGAGAAATGGCAAATAGTAGATTATATATCATCTAAATGCCATATAACTATAGAGCAAGCTGAAAAACTATATGATGAATATGATAATATTTATAAATTAGATATAGAATCAAATAAATTAAAAATATTTGATGATAATTATTTTGATATATTGTCAAATCAATTATTGTCTAAAGATGAATATGAAATTTTTGATATAACTAATGCACTTTTACAGAGAGATAAAAATAAATTAAAATTAATTTATCAAAAAGACATTAAAGTAGATGCCTTTGCATTTATGGCATTGTTAATTAAAAATTTTAAACAGGTAATAGATATACAACTTGCTCGAAATGCTTCTGCAGAAACACTCAGTATGAGTGGTAAGCAGTTTTGGGCTATACAAAAATATAATTGTAATAGATATTCAAGAGAAGAATTAATTTATATTTATAAATTATTAACATCGCTTGATTTACAAATAAAATCAGGTAAAATAAATACTGATATTATACAGAATTATATTGTGTTTAAAATACTAGCATTATAGGAGATATTATGAGAACAACACAAATATTTACAGGTAAAAAATTTATTGATGTACAAGAGGGTTCATCATTTAGAATTGATGGAGTTTGGAATTTTGATATTGGAGCTACAGTTACTTTTAATGTAAAATCAGGCATAGATGTTGAGACTGTAGTTAGAATGAAGGACGGAACAGGTACTGAATTTTTGGTAACACATATAAAAGCTGATGATGAATATGCAACTATGGAAGTGGAAGCTGAAGATGTAGCTGTTGAAGTATCTGAGTATTCAGAACTGCCTAAATTTACTAAAACAAAATTTACTAAAAAAGAACTTGTTGATTTTATCAATGACAATAATATTGATATTGATATTAAGTCAAATATGAGTAAAGCAGATATTGTTAGTAGCCTTAAAGAGTTGGGTGTGATGTAATTATATGAAAATAGGCATTGTTGGAGATATACATTTTAGTGAATATTCTTCTATATTAAGAACAAGGGGTATTAAATATTCTACAAGGTTAGAAAACTGCATACAGTCAATTAACTGGGCAGAAACTATAACGGGTAATTGTGAGCAGGTAGTATATATTGGAGATTTCTTTGATAAACCAACTTTAAATGCTTCAGAAATTACTGCATTTTCTGAAATTAAATGGAATAACAAACCACATAAATTTTTAGTTGGTAATCATGAAATGGGAATAAACAATTTAATATTTAGTTCAGCACACATTTTTAATAGTGGTATTAATACAGTAATAGATAAACCACAAACTGAAATTGTTGATAATGTTGAATTGAGTTATTTACCATATATTCTTGAAATAGACAGAAAAGCCTCTATTAAGGATTATTTCCAAGTACAGCAGTCTTCAAGGCGAATTATATTTTCTCACAATGATATATCTGGTGTACAGCTCGGTAAATTTATATCTAAAGATGGATTTTTAATTAATGATATAGAATCAAACTGTGATTTATTTATTAATGGTCATTTACATAATGGTTCTAAACTTACAGATAAAATAATAAATGTAGGTAATCTTACTGGGCAAAATTTCTCAGAGAATGCTTTTTTATATGATCATGTAATTCTGATACTTGATACAGATACTTTAAAATGTGAAGTTTATTCCAATCCTTATGCAATAAATTTTTACAAGTTGTCTGATATTTCTGATATTGATAAAGTTAAAAATGCTGTAATAACTATAGCCACAACAGAAGATAAACTAAGTTATGTAAAGCAACTAATATCGGAAAATGAAAACATTTTAGCATCAAGAGTTATTGTAGAGTATAGTAAAAATAATAATGTTATAACTGAGACATTATCAATGGATCATATAAATGAGTTTAGAAAATTTGTTTTAAATGAGATTGGTAGTTCAGACTTAGTTCTAGAGGAATTAGATATTATAAATGGCTAATATTTATTTTAAAAAATTATCACTTTCTAATTTTATGTCTTATGAAAAGGCGGAAGTATGCTTAAATAAGCAAGGTAATATTCTAGTTGGTGGTATCAATAATAACCCAGATGATAATGCAAAATCAAATGGGTGTGGCAAGAGTAGTTTATTTTCTGCTTTATCTTGGTGTATAACTGGAGAAACAGTTAGTGGTGCTAAAGATGTGGCTAATATTTATATTAATGGTAAAACTGAAGTATCAGTCTCTTTTGATATAGATAATGTAAATTATGAAATAACACGAACTAAGAACCCGAGTAACTTATTCATATATATTAATGGAGAGAATAAGTCAGGTAAGGGAATTAGAGATACAGAAAAACTACTAGTTGAGTATATACCACAACTCTCTTCTTCATTGTTGAATTCTGTAATTATTCTTGGTCAGGGGTTACCACAAAGATTTACTAATAATACACCAGCCGGCAGAAAAGAGGTTCTTGAGAAACTTTCTAATTCTGATTTCATGATTATGGATTTAAAAGAAAGATTGTCCACTAGAAAATCAGAATTATCAGCGCAACAACGAACTCTGCAAGATGATAATTTATCATTAGAAACATCTATAAAAATTAATAATGACAGTGTTGATAAATTTAAATCAGAATTAACTTCTATTGACAATAAAGATACACTGATTAAATTAAGAGATGATTTAGAATTAGAGCTTGAAGATTTAAATCTCAAATTAGATGAATATAAAGAATTTGATATTTCTTTACATGACCTTTTAAATGAAAAACAGACAGAATTAAAGGATTTATCATTAGAATATGATACAAGTTTAAATAATGTAGAGCAAATAGATACTACTCTTAAAGAAAAAGAGCTAGTTGATATAAAAAGTGATTTTAAATCATTAAAAAATAAAATTAATGAATTAGAAAATATTGTAGATATTTGCCCTACTTGTGGACAAAAGTTACCTAATGTATCAAAAATAGATACTACAAGTCTACATTTAGAATTAAATGAAAAATCAGCTACTATATCACAGCTTGAACAAGAAATTGCTGATATACAGCTTATAAATTCTAATAACATTAAAGAGTGTAAGGCTAAATTTGAAAATAAATTATCGGATTTACGACTAGATATAGACACAATTTCAGAGGATATTTCTTCTAATAGTGATAAACTATCACAGATTAATAGTAATATATCAAATGTTGATAAAAAACTTATTAATGTTACTAATCAAATTGATAATTTAGAAGAAAATATAAAATATAGACAATCAAAAATACAAGAATTGACTATATTAAATGAAAAACTATCTGATAAAGTGTATAATAACAATGAACAATTAGCTATAATTAACGATCGTATAAATATAAATTCTAAAATGCAAACACTTGTAAAGCGTGATTTTAGAGGATATTTATTAAATAATGTAATAACATTTATTGAAAAGAGAGCTAAAATATATTCAAGTGAAGTGTTTGGTACAGATAAACTTACATTTGAATTAGCTAATAATAATATAGATATTTCATATGATGGGAAAGATTATAGCGTACTAAGTGGTGGAGAAAAACAAAAATTAGATATAATTGTTCAATTTGCCATTAGAGATATGCTTTGTACATTTTTAAATTTTTCTTCGAATATTCTTGTACTTGATGAAATTACTGATTCTTTAGATAGTGTTGGTGTAAGTAAAGTATTTGAATTAATTAACAATTATTTAAATGATGTAGAAGCAGTGTATATTATTTCTCACCACACAGATGAATTAGAAATACCCGCAGATGATGAAATAATTATCATAAAGGGAGATGATAAACTTAGTAGGATAGTTTAATGTTATTTTCAAAGCCAAACATAAAATACACTGATATGTGTATATATGTAGATGATATAGTTAATAAAGATGAGCCAACTGAGCAAGAGCTGAATAAATGCTTTGAGTATATATACCATATAGGATTTATGTTAGCTCACAAGCATAAATACTTCAATAAAAGCTATTATTATGAAGAATTTGCCATATTTTTAGCTACAGAAGTAATGTATAGGTTATTTTTTAACCCGAAATTAAATGAAGTAGATGAAAATGGTGAGCCATATTTAACTAGAATAAAGAGTGTTTTAAATTATATGAAAGCCGTTATATACGGCAGAAAAGTAGAATTTGAACAGCAAAATTATTCACAGCAATTATCAAAACACTCTGAGGAGAGTAATTTTTCATATGCGTATAATGAAGATTTATATAAATCATTAAAAGAGACAGATGTTACTCTTTATTTAAATAGTTTATCAACAACAGTTAAACATTTAGTGTACACAAATAATTTTTATAAGAATGATAAACTATTAATGAAAAATATTTATATAAGTTGCTTATTAACAGTACTAAATGGTCTCACATTTACAAAACAAGACACAGATAAACTACACAATACATATTCTTCAGTTGATTCTAAATATAGACTATTAGGTAGATTATACTCTAAAAATAGAGAAGAAGCATTAATACTATATCATTTAGATGATGAATTTAAAGACTATATTAAAATTCTATCAAATAAAGTATATAAACAAATAAAAGATGATTTGTCAGAATTGTCTAGTCAAGGCTTTGCATTATCTGATGATGTTATTACTAATATGCTTTTCTTGGAGATAAGTGGAGAAGATTATAACGAATGAGTAATACACTTAGAAAAGAATTAGATAACTTAAAGATGACAGATACATTTTCTCTTATACTATTTGTTCTATATAAGATAAGAGATGTAAAGGAGTATTCTACTTTAAGTGAACTTGCATATATACTTGATAAAGATACTTTATTAAATCTTTGTGAGTATTTTGGGGGAATGTCAATAAAAATTCCAACGATAGAGGAATTGGATTCAATTATTAATTCTCTATTATTATATCAATATGTAAATCTTGATGGTTATTCATATAAAGATGCACTAGAAAAAATAGGATTTGATTCTTTCCAATTAAGACAAATTAAAAAAGATTATAATAAAATTTGTTCAATTTTATCAGATTATTCATTGAGTTAAAAATGTTTGAAAAAAATTTACTTATACTTAAAAATGATTTAAAATATCATCATAGGAATAAAGAATATTTAATTAAGTTTTTTATTCAAAAAAGACTTAATGCTTCTTTATCAAGTTATTTTAAAAATTTAGAATCGAGTGTATATGCACTTACAGTAGCTAATCCTGAAAAAGTAATTAAGGAGATGAGATGAAGCAAAAGTTATTAAATGATATATCTAATATATATTCTATAAGAGCTTCTATTATGACTAAATTATCAGAGTTAGCTGAATTGTGCATTTGTGATTATTTAGTTGAAGCGAAATTATCAGAAGATGATTTAGTAGAAGTTAATATTGGCATTGGTAAGATATGTTTTATTATGCTAGAAGATTCTATAGAGTATAGATTTGTACCTTCTACTAAACTTGAAAAATTAATTATAAAATCCATTGCTAGTATGAAAAGCCCAATCATTAATGCATCTGAGCAGGGGTTGGAAAATAAACTAGTTTCCACTTACAAGGAGCTTTTCTAATGGTACCTGATACAATAAAACTTAACACTGATCCAAAAGATATTGAGAAATATATTTTAGAAGAAGAAAATTTAGATGATTTAAATGATATAGTAAAGTTATTTAATATATCATTAAAAAAGAAAGATCTTATTAGAAACAGTAAATTAAGTGAAGCTCAGGATAAAATTGTTGACCAAATAACTACAAGAGTTTCTGAAAGACCTGACAATTTTAGTAATGAAGATTTACTAAAATATTATAAAACTATTCAGGATTCTCTTACAAAGATGGACGGGTCTTTAGATGATGTAAAAGTACCAACCATACAGTTAAATCAACAAATAAATATTGGTCAAGAAGAATTTGATAGAGATTCAAGAAAAAAGATCATAGAAACAGTGAATAAAGTATTAGCTTTAGCTAAAGAAACTTCACAAGACATTGAAGATGTTATTGATTTAGATGAAGGAGATATAGAAACTGGTGATGATGTCAACAGATAGTTTAATAAAAAGACCTGAAGAGACAGAATTAGAATACAAAAAGAGAATATATCTTTATAGAGATTTATATGATTTAACTTGGAATGATATAGCTGATGTAATAAATAATGAGTTAAATTATAATTATTCCGCAGATAAATATAGAAAAGAATCTTATAAAATTCTTGATAAGCAAGCTTCACAGCTGCTGCAGGCAGAAGATAAGATATTTGAATATAAAAAAGAAAGAGTTAAACTCAATGATCAGCGTTTGCAGATAAATGCTCTTACTCGTCTTGTAGCGAGGGAAGAAACATTTAAAGAAATTGCTATTGAAGCTGCATCAAGTATTTCAAAGAATAAAATATTTGATGTACCTAAAAATATTAATGTAAAGAATGCTGAAAAGAAAGCTATACTATGCATTGGTGATTGGCATTATGGCTTAGATGTAGATTTATTCTATAATACTTATAATGTTGATATTGCTGTTGAAAGAATCACAACACTTCTCAATGCAGTATTAGTTCATTTAAAGGAACATTCAATAGATGATCTTTATGTAATTAACCTTGGAGATATGATTTCAGGTAGAATTCATCTTCCATTAAGAATTAATAACAGAATAGATACAGTTCAGCAAACTATTGAAATTTCTGAAATATTAGCAGAGTTTTTAAATGTTTTATCTGAGCATACTAATGTTAATTATGTATCAGTATCTGATAATCATTCAAGAGTAGAGCCAAATAAAAAGGAGTCATTACAGACAGAATCATTTGCTAGAATAATAGATTGGTTCCTTGAAGAAAGATTATCAAATAATAAGAATATACATTTTATTGAAAATACATTCTCAGAAGATTTTGCCATTTTCAATGTATTTGATCATTGTGTGGTGGCTGTTCATGGTGATAAAGACCCACAAAGGGGTATTGTTGACAGGTTAAATTCATATTTACAAGGTCATATTGATTTATTAATTTCTGCACATAGACATCATTTTACAGCTGATGAAAATAACTTCACAGAATTTTACTGTAATGGTTCGTTAATTGGTCAAGATGATTATTCTGCAAATTTAAGGTTGAATAGTAAACCATCACAGCTTTTATTTATATGTACACCCGATAATTTTTCTGAAATTATATATAAGATAAAACTATGAAATTAATTTGGAATGTTTATATAGAAGATTTTAATAA
>CAMYZQ010000002.1 GCA_947303895.1 uncultured Bacillota bacterium
TAAAGAAGTACAATATTTATTTAAATCTATCCTAGTATCTTCTCTTTGTAAATCAACAATATGTTTTCTAAAATTATTATCTTGTATTTTCTCTAGTCTATCTTCTACATCCTTTATAGATGATACATAACAAAATTTTCTAAGCTCATCATTTGTAAATACTTTCTTTTGAAAGTCATAAGCAGAATCGATTAAAACTACATTTCCTATAATTATTGATTCATATATTCTTTGGGCTAAATCTCCCCATGACTTATATATAGGATCTCCAATAATTACAGTCGCCTTAGCTTCAGCCATCTTAGATCCAAATTTATCATATTCTACTGATTTTCCAAAATTAGGAGGATTTAGGGTCTCTATTTTTTTATGATTAAAATCATCAATAGAAATTTTTCCAAACATTTCTACTTTAAATTTTGGATCATATCCAAAATAATATTTAATCATATCGTCTTCTCTTCTTCCACCTCTAAATGTACCTCCATACAGAAGATCATATGATGTATTTTCATTAAATGGATAATAATTCATTGTAAGTAGTGGAAACTTTTCAAACGGGAAATATATTACATCTTTTATAGGAACTAATTTTTTAGCTTTATCTTTTACTTTATGTACAAATCTAGCTTGAGAAATATATATAATATCATCTCTAGTAATTAAAATATCTTCTTTATTATAATTACTTGCCCACTTCTTTTTTTCTATAGAAGGCCAAATCTGCTTAAACAACAAATTACAATCACACATTAAATAAAATACTTTACCTTTAAAATGATTTATAATATAGTAATTTAAAGTTTGTGCAGGGTCATCTACTCCTCCAAAATAATTTACATTTCCATTTAATATAATAAGAGCATTATACTGTCTATCATTTATATTTTTATAATCATCTTCAATATTATAAACTGTAAAATCTTCTGGAGTTAAATCTTTATCTAAAACTTTTGTATAAGCATCTACATCAATTCCTGCAGTAGTAAGAATTTTTATAATAGAGAGAGTTTCTCCTGTTCCTCCACTTGTACCAGTAGATGATATTGAGATTCTACTACCTAATTTTATTACTGCTACTTTCATCTTATAATACCACAATCCTTTACAACTTCTATAAAATCTTCTTTAGAAGTCCATTTATTATCTACATAATCTATTAATTTATTCATAATATTTTCAGACTTTATAAGTCTATAAATATCAAGCTTATTATCTAGAATTCTCATATCACCATAGGCAATATCATTTACAAGATCAAAATCTTTTTCATATACATGCATAGAAAAAGCATAATGAGTATATGATCCATATGATACTCCCAATCTATCTGCAACATATTTCTGAAGAGATATGAAGAAACTTAAATCATAAGACAATCCAAATATCACATCATTACTTCTCATCACTGTAGTACAATTAAGTTTATTATCTCTTATCATAAAAGATAAACAAATTGTACATATTTCATCTTTCGTATCTTTTACATTAATATTTGGAGTATTAAAATTCAATATTGCTCTTCTAGATGATGGATCTTGTTTCAGCAAATCTATAATAGTTTCAATCTGATTGAAACCATGCTTTTTCTGTAAAACATATCCATACGCAGAATTACTTGTCACTCCATCATCACTTATCTTATCCCAAAACTTAGAAAAATGTCTGATAAATGCAAGATCATTTCTTCCAGACCAATACCACAACATTTCTCCAATAAGATAATTATATGAAATATTTCTAGACTTAAGATTTATAACATCATTCGTAATATCATTTATAGTAAAAGAATAATTACTAAGTTCTCTATAGTCACCTCTAGTAGTCTTTCCACCACTAATTAATTCACCTTTTTCTATAAGGTCTTTACAAACATTTTTATATGCAATATTTATATTTGTCTGATTCATTCTAGAAACAATCCAAGACCAAAGTCTATCATAAGCACCATCTAGAGCAATATCTACAACATACATATTATTATATTCCCATGCAGAAAATATATAAGCATATTTAGTAAATAACTGATTCTGTTGCTCAATCTCTTCTAGATAATTATATTCTTCTCTTTGAATAAGTCTATCTTTAAGAATATTTATATCTGAAGTAATAAAAATTATAAGCAAATCATTATTATCAACTATTGCTCTCATAATCTTATTACCACCATCAAAATCAAACTTTGGTTCTCTTCCATAGATTTCTGGATATACAAGCTCTCCTATATGAAATCTATCAAATACAGTATTTCCTTGATACAAAGCATTTAAATGATTTTCCAAAGTTTCAGATGGAAAATGATTATAACTCATATTATAATTAGTTACTAACTTATTTGCTAAAGTTGTCTTACCTATTCCATCAGGACCTTCAAGAATTATATTCATATACTTTCCTCCTATATTAGTATAATAATTATACTATCTTTATATATTATTGTAAATACTGTACTATTAATTCTCTTGTACTTTCTGGATGATTTTGAACTAAATTATCAATTGATACTCCTGAATTATATTCCTTAACTATGTTTTTAGAATATTCTTCTTCATACCAATGTTTTTCTATTGTTGGATCACATTTAATAGGAACATTAAGATCTAAAGCACAAGTCTTCATTAAATATACTAATCTATCAGAAGCTTCTTTTGCATATTGTTCATCACATTGTCCAATTAACTCATCATGAACACCTATTAGAAGTCTAAAATTATATTTCTTCATTAAGTCATCATTATAAATAGCAATCATTGCTTTTTTAGTCATTGTAGCTGCAGAACCTTGGATTCTTGCATTTACGCATTGACGTTTAGCTCTACTTATAAATCCACCATTCTTTATAATTTCTAATCCTTCTTTTTTAGCTTCTTGCTTTACTTTATCATAATCTTTAAAAGAAATATTTTTAAGTTTATTTTTATACTTATTTATTAATTCTTCATCTACTTTATTACCTGAAGATCCTATAAGTGGATTAAATGACTTTTTATTTTCCATTTTAAATGAATATTCTGGAAGTAATAAATCTGGAAGTCTTCTTCGTCTACCCCAAAAATCCTCTACATAACCTTTTTGACAAGCTTCTTCTTCAGTTTTTCTCATCCAGTCAGAAACTTCAGGGAATCCTGTATGAAAGTCTTCTACTATCTTTATTGCTTCATCTAACGAACAATGCATGTCTTCAGACAATTTCTTAGGTCCCATACCGTAGCTCATTCCAAGATAAAGAGTTTTCATCTGTTTTCTACGTTTTTTTCCTTCAAGATTGTCTGAACCATCTTCCCAGTGCTCCATATTTTCCCAATAGTCATTACCATATACTCCAGAACCAAGAGTAGCATAAAGATCTCTTCCAGCTTTATATGA
Source organism: uncultured Bacillota bacterium (assembly GCA_947303895.1). Lineage (GTDB taxonomy): Bacteria > Bacillota_I > Bacilli_A > RF39 > UBA660 > RUG13038. Next base: position 3,367 of record CAMYZQ010000002.1, read on the forward strand.
TTCTAAGAGTTTATGATCTCTTGAGAAAGCAGTTAAAATTCTCGGTTCTTGTTGAGAATAATCTGCTCCTATAAGTATTTTTCCTGGATCTGCACAAAACATCATTCTAACTTCAATATTTCTAGCAGGAATTTGCTGAAGATTTGGATTTGTACAACTAAATCTACCTGTATCAGTACCTAATTGATTAAAATTAGAATGGATCTTATTATCTCTTTCAGAAGCAAGTTTGGGAAGAGCGTCTATAAAAGCATCTAATAATTTTAATAAAGTTCTTTGTTCTATAATTAATTTTACTATTGGCAAATCAATTTGTTTAAGAATATCTTCTCCTGTACCTCTTGGATTATTTTTATCTATAACTGATACCTTTAATATATCATATAGCAATATTGCTAATTGTGTAGGACTAGTTAGTGCGGGTGGATCTTCAAGCTGTTCTGCTCTAGTTTTTTTATTTTGAACTTCTTCTCCTTTTACTATTCTAAATGCTTTTTCTTGAGCATAAGGAGTCAACTTCCAAGCAGTAATTTGAGGTCTTAAATTTTCTAATTCTTTATTTAATTCTGAATTAATAATATCTAATTTATGGTGATATTTTTTACTTAATCTTTCACAGTATTCCTTATCAAGAGCAATACCATCTAGCTCCATTTCTGAAACTACTTCAATAATTGGAAATTCTACATCATAAAGAAGCGAAAGTAATCTTTTATTTTCTGGCTTTATTAATTCTTTAAATTGATATTGATAAAGTCTATAAGTTTTATATGAATCTGTAGCTGCATACAAAGCAAATAATTCAGGATCAATAATTGCATATTCTAGTCCTTCAAATAAATGATCTATAGAATATTTTTCTTCTGTAGGATCAATTTTCATTACATATTGATCCTTTAATCTTGCAGACCACTCATTCTCATTTAATATTCTAGCAGCAACTTGAGAATCCCAATAAATAGGAAAAGTACAATTACATGTACATTTAAGAACCTTATAGTCAAATTTTCCATTATGTGTAATAATTTTTACACTATTAAGTTTCTCTACTCCTTCTTTTATGTCTTCTTCAGTTAGTTGCCAAGAAAGTCTTTCTCCAGTATCTTTATTTATATGATTTACTGGAATATAAGCTGCAGGCATTCCTTCTGTATAAAGACAAAGACCCATAAGCTTACATGTTAAAGGGTCAAGACTATTATTTGTTTCTGTATCTAAAGCTACAATTCCTATTGTTTTGCATTTATCTATATAAGAATCATATTCATCTTTTGATTTAATGACTATAGTAGAATCTGCATACTTTCCTAAAATCTTATAGACAGATTTTTCTATATGAAAAAGCTTTTCTTCAATAGAAATTTTAGATTCTTTTTTCTTTACTTTTTTAGGACTATTAACTTTATCTAAAGCTTTTTTAGATTTTTCTATTGATGATTCTACTACGAATTCATCTCCCCACAAATTCATCTAATATCTCCCAAAATGTTCTTCCATTAACTGGTTCTGATATACTATTTATATATTCAGCAAATTCTTGATATTCTTCTTCAGTCAAGTCAACCATATCACCAAACAATTCTTTTGCTTCATTATATAATTTCATACTCATTTTGTAAATCCTTATTTTATAAAAATAAGCCAGGAGTATTAGCTCCTGGCTTTAAATCAATAATATCTCTGAGGTCTCTGAAGACTTCCTTCAGTCATTGGAGCTGGACCTCCATCTGTATAAGGCTGTTCATAACCATTAGGAATAGGTCTTGGAGCAAGATTTGGATTACCATTTGAATGCATAGTTGAACTATTAGGATCTGATGAAACATTAGTATATTTCATATCCTGAAATCCATTAGAACTTACTTCTTTAGTTCTTTCTGGAAAATTTCCAGTTCTCATAAAAGCTATCATTTCATCTGCAGTCTTATCAAGAACCATTCTTCCAAGAACTCTAAATTCTTCATCTTCAAAAGCTGAAGTATCTTTCTTATAATCTTCAAGAGTATAAACTTGAGGATTTATGTTCGGAATAATATCATATGTTGTATCAAGCCCAGATCCATGCCTAATTATCTTGCACATAATATTTGAAAGAGGACCATAATTATCAACATAACTTTTAAGCTTAGGCACATATGTACCAGCCGGTCTATCCCAAACTACAGCATGAGGCTTCTTATTCTCATCATACTGAAGAAGTTTAATAAATACTCTCTGCTTTACCTTTTCTCCACTATTACAGAAAGGACACATTTCCAGTGGATCATGAGGTGTTCTAAGACAATTTACATTCCTATTTGGAAAACTACTCTGTCCTACTGTTACTGGATGAACTGTAAGAATCTCAAGATCAGAAACCTGATCACAAAGAATTCTAACAATAGCTTCATCTCCATCTGACTTTAGTGAAAAGAATCCTACATTAAACTCATTATCACTACTTGATTTAACATCTTCATAACTAATCTGTGCCATCTTTATTCTCCTTTTATAAATCTTAAACAACTTAGCACTTATTTATATATTATAAACTAATTTTTATGAATTGTAAAAAACCTCATATAATTAGTCTTATCCATAATTCTTAAATTATCGATTTCTTCCTTAGATAAATCATTTATATCTTTCCCTTCAGGAAGTAATAAAACATCTATTATAATATTATCTGGCATATTTTCAATAAATCTCATTATACCATGTCTTCCTGCCATATCTCCATCTAAAGCTAAATGAAATATTCTTATACCAGATTTTTTTAGAATTTCATATTGATCTTTAGTCCCAGTTCCTAACAAAGCAACTGCTGACTTATCTAATGAATTAAGATACAAAGCATCAATTTGACTTTCAACTACATATACTTCTTGTATATGCTCTTTTTTTATAAAATTTAAAAGATAAACTGGCTTACCAATATCTTTTGGTAAATAAAAATATTTACTATTAACACTTCTTTCTGATATACCTAATAGATGATTATTCTCATCCCATATAGGAAATGTTATCGCATCTTTCTCTTTATCCCATCCAATTTTATACTTAACAATAATTTCTTCTGTAAGTTTTCTTTTAAACATATATGGGTGAAAATATGCATATTGATCTAAAATTGATTCATCTAAATATTCTATTTTATTCTTTTCTAAAGATATTGTAGGAAGAGAAATTAATTCTTCAGTAATAGTTTTAGAAAAATTGTCTATTAGCCACTGCTTAGCTTCTTCAATTCCACAATTTAAACATCTAGAAACTAATTGATAAAGCTGTCCTTTTGATCCACAAGTAAAACATTTGTAAAAACCAAATGGTACTTCATTATTATCTGTTCTATTATAAACATAACAAGATGGATGATTTTCTAAACCGTCTTTATGCCAAGCACAAGTAATAGCAATATTATCTCCTCTTTTAGCTATATCTTTTAAAAATCTACCATCAGTTTCTTGTCTTAATCTTTTAAGAATATCTTCTAAATTTGAATCTATTATATGATTATTTATTATAAGGTTCATAATCTATGTAACCGTCTTCTTTTAAACCACCAGTTCTTTCATAAAAACTTAAAATATTCCAAATATATAAAAGTGAATCTACATCAGAATCGTTTCTTATACTTTCTATTAAATAAAATCTGATAAAATCCCTCAATGAACTAGCTTCATTTTCTGTAATCTCAATCATTAAAAGACATCTTCTCCTTCTTCATTAAATTCTTTTTTTAACTCTTCTACACCTTCTCCATCAAGAGCATTTGCTTCTTCAGGAACATATGTAAATTTTCCATAATTTAAATCTATTAAATATGTAATATCTTTCATATTTGCAGAATCTCTTGATTTAATAAGATGTAAAGTCATTAAACCATTCTTTTGCTCAAAGAAAATTACTATTGTACTGTCTTGTCCAATTCTATCTGCTTGTGCGATATGTTCAAGACCTACACCATTTTCTGTTGAAGATCTATTTTGCTGCGAAACAGATATTATTGGAATTTTCTTTAATACTTGAAGATTCTTTAAATCTTTAGAAATATTAGAAGCTTTTTCTACAGGAGATCTAGCATGCCTATCATCTTCAAGAAGTGAATGTTGATCTATAAATAATATATCAAGATTTTCTTTTTCTATAAAAGCTCTTAATGCAGATACTCCAGCTGGACCATCTATCATATTTGGTGTAAGAACTTTTAAAAATCCTTTATATTTATTTGGAAGATTATCTAAATATCTTTTATAATCATTTTGAACAGTTCTATCACCTTTAGTTAAAGCTGTATTAGAAATATTAGCAATAAGTGTATCTACTCTATAGCCAACTTTTCGTTCACTCATTTCTCCAGAATAGATACCTACATTCAATCCTTGTTCTACTGCAGCAACTGCACATTTAAATAATACCCAAGATTTTCCTTGATTAGATCTTGCTACAATAGTTGCTAATTCTTCTTGTCTATCCCAGCCACCAATAATTTCATCTAGTTCTCTAAAGCCTGTCTTAACATAATACTTATCAAAATTTTCACATCTTTCTACATAAGCATCATATCTTTCTGTGTTTCTTAAAATATCTACAGCTTCAATATGCTTTGCTTTTACTACAGCTTCACTTGAAGATGTATATAATTGCATAGCCTCATCTATTTTTCCATCAACAAGAAGTTGCCTAATATTATTAAATATTTCAGCTAATTTTCTAGTATTACGATCATCATATAATTTATCTATTAAATAATCTGAAGATTCATTAACCTCAACTATATCAAAATTAGGAAATCTATCTAAAAAAGTTAATTTATCTGGAATACTTCCATATTCATTTAAATGATCACAAATAAATTTATACTCTTCCTTATAGTCTGAGAAAAACTCTTCATTTATATTATTCATAAGAAGCATTGAACTGTCTTTCGTATCAAGAATCCAGTTCAAAGTTTGAAGTTGAATCATTTTAGCTTAAGTCCTCTCTTATCTGCTCCTAAAAATTCTATAGTCTTCGATGTATTTATAATTCTACTTGCTAATCTATCTCCAACAAAACTACTAAGTTCATTTGGAACTATATTACTTGTAAATATATTTGACTTATTATCAAGCAATCTAGAATCAATTAAACTAAGTAAATGTTCATGCTCAAATTCTGTTGCTACTTTAGTTCCTATATCATCCCAAACTACAATATCTGCACTATTTACATAAGCATTAATATGATCAATATAATCATTTTGATTAGAGATACTTGCTTTTAATGAAAGTAAAAACTTTGGTACATTTATAAATAAAACACGACAAGTCAATTTTGACTCTGCCCATATTCTATTTATATATGATTGAATTAATTTAATCGCCCAACTTGTTTTACCATTTCCAGGTATTCTTGAATAAATATAAATATTATCTCCATTCTTCGCAAAAGAAACAATATTATTTTTTATTATATTCAAATCTGTAAATGCTTGTAAATCAATTTTATTAACATCAAGCAATAAAGCTTTTCTTGTTTTTTGAGCATCAGATAATAGTGCTTGATCTAATAAATAATTTATTTTATATTGTCGCATACAAGGTTTAACTTCACTATTTATATACGGACAACTATCTTGTTCACTATCATAGATTTTACAAGTATCTTTTATAAAACAATCTACCATTAATAACTTGTACTCCAATCTACATTTACATCTTTATTTTCTATAACTCCTGAATTAGGATGTCTTTCTTTATAAACTTTAACTGCCCATCTCATATCTTTCCAACCATTTGCTGCAGCTATGTTTATTATATCTATTGCAACATCTAAATCATGATTAGCTGCTGCATTAACTTCTAATTGTGCATTAAATAATGTCTGTTTATTTATAAAATTAAATTTAGCATATACAGAATCCAACCAATTACTATAAGCCAGTTGTAGTTCCATAGGAAGAGTTTGATCTATATTGCTCTTTACCCCATTAAGAATATAATCACCTTTAGATTTCGCAGTTGCTGCTTTTCTGAAAGATGATAAATCTTTTCTTATATTTTCATTTTCTTCTAATACTAAAGATGTTAATATATCAAGATTTATCTTTATACAATCATTACTTAATTCCAAAATTCCTACTCTATTTAACTCAGTTTCTATTTTATTCTGTCTTGATTTACTTATAGTAGTTCTTTGTTCAATATAATCTCTATCAACTGTAAAAAATCCATCTTCTGTAATCTTATCTTTTCTATAAGCCTTTTCATTTATATCAATTAAAGCACTTAAATAAATAGAAGATTCTAACCCAAGCAAATGAGCAAGCTTTATATTAAATGATTGATAATTCGACTGGCTTAAAAGTTCTACTAGCATAAAATCCTCTTTTATACATTTAATATTTTAGATATTATATCATCATTTTTTAATGTTATAAATGACTGTTGTATTTTTTTATCTAGCTTATCTTGAGTGTCATACTTAAAATAATTTAAACTATGTAATACTTCTTTTTCATTTAATAAATATTTAGTTGAGAAATATGTACAAAAATTATTATCTAAATGTCTTAAATACTTTCTAAGTTTTTTTATGTCTAAATTATTGTTATCATCAAATAAATTATAGAAAAGTATTCCTTCTAGCACAAAAGCTGAAATGTATTTCTTCTTTTCAAAATAATATTTAATTCTTTTTTCTATAATTGAATCAATTAGTTCATCATATGTTTCTTCATATGGGGTAAAAAATCCTTCTTGAAAGTCCTCTTGTAAACTATCTAGTGAAAGATAATTATTATTAGCTACTCGTTTATATTTAAATTTCGCGTTTATAAAATTTTTCTTTCTACATTGAATTGTGATAGCCATAGCTTTCAAAAAAGCATCAGGATCTCCAAATAAAGAGCTATCTTCGTTGTCCCAAACATGCTTTGAAATAACATAGTTCAAAGTCTGAATAAAAATATCATAACACTCTTCACAAGAAAGATTAGCATTATTATTTACATAATAAATCTTTTGAAGTAAATTCCAAGATTTAATAATTAAATAACTTATATAAATATTTTTATCTCGCATAATAGAACTAGATAAATATAGACTTACAATATCATTACAACTATATTTATCTAGTTCATATTTACTTGATTTTATATTTTGTTCAAAAGGTTCTTTTAACTCACTTAATGTCATTAACTTCTTCTAATTTATTTATGATAGCACGAATATTATCTTTTGAAGCATAAGACCAATGATGTCCCATAAATCTTTTATTTCTTAAATCACAAGATTTATAAAGCTTATCTCCATCTTTTTCTCTTGCTTCTATATATCTAAGTGCAGTAGCAGCATTTATAAAAACTAAATCGGAATCCATTATAACTGCTCTTGATTCATTTGGAAATCTATAGGATTCAGCTACCTTAAAGGCTTTTTCCCAGTCTTCCTTACTTACTTCTCTTTCTACTTCATTAAGATTGTAGCTAGGAACATATGTTTTAGATTCTAAAATTTTCTTTCTCTGTTCACGTTTTTCTATTTCTTTCTTATTATATTCTTCTTTAAGAGCAGAAATATAAGATATTGCTTTTTCATCTTCAAGAGATATTATATTGCAGAACTTATCATCTACAAACATAGAAATAGCAAACTTTTTAATTTCGCCCGAATTGAAATTAACTGTTATAATAGAACTTAATTCATTTTCAGATCTTATATTTAGATCTGTTATAATACCTTCTCCATATTTCTTATGAATTACTGTAGAACCAATAAACATAACATATCCTCCTTCATAAAACATTTTATCTTACATAAATATTATATACTAAATACAAGAAAAAATAAATACTATTTTTTAAAATCTAAAATATATTTTTTAAGACTATCTAAAGAGGATTGTGATATTTTATTATCTATAATAAAATCTGATATTGCTTCTTTAGTTTCTACTATTTCTGCTACTCTCTCATCTATTGTATCTTTAGTTATTAATTCATAAATAAATACTGCTTTATTAGAACCAATTCTATGTATTCTATCTTGAGCCTGTTCAAGCTCTGCCGCCGTCCAAGGAGTATCAATAAATATTGCATAAGAAGCAGCAGTAAAAGTAAATCCAGTTCCAGCTTTTTGGCAAGTTGCTAACATTACTTTATACTTACTATCTTCTTGAAATCTTTTCTTATTTATTTCAATATCTACTTCTGAAACATCTCCTGTAATCAATACTGGATTGAATTTAGATAATTCTGTATAAAGTCTATTCAATGGATCTTTGAATACTGAAAATATAATTACTTTATCTCCATTATCTGCGATTTCTTCTACTAAATCTTTTGCTCTATCTATTTTTACACTTGGAATATCTTCAGAAGATAATACCCAAGGGGAAGCTGTTGCTTGTCTTAATCTAGTAGTCATAGATAGAATATTAGCAGGGTTCAAATTCACTTTATCTACTTGATCAATAATACCATCTAATATGTTATTATAAAAAGTAGACTGCTTATCCTCCATCGTAACATATTCTTTTATTACTGTTTTTGGAGGTAACTCTAAAAGATCTTTTGTTCTTCTTAGAGAATGTTTTGAAATTTGATCTTTTAATACATCTGTATTTTTATACCCTACAATTTCATTACCAAAAGGCCCACCAAACACACAATAATAATATTTGAAGTTAGTAGCAGTACTATTATCTAACTCTAACCACTTTAATGGAACATATGCATCTAATGGATTATTAGTTAATAAAGTACCTGTCATAGCAACTTTGTACTTAGCTACTAATTTTTGCAAACCTTTACTTTGTTGAGCACCTACTGATTTTGCTTTATGACATTCATCAAACAAAATCAAATCAAACTTTGTCTTACCAGAATTTATTTCTTTTACTATGTTTGAATCTCTTAATGATTCTATATTAGTAATTGTAAAAAACTCTTCTCTAACTTTCTTTAAGTCTTCTAGCTTTTCTTTATTGCCACCAATCTTCTCAGTTCCCTTTTTAGTTATTCTTGAACCAAGAATATGAGCAGAAAGATTTGAATGTTTTTCTATCTCACCCTTCCAATTATGTTTAAGTGTATTTACTCCACATATAACTAAACAATGATTTATTTCTCCTCTTTCTTTTAATTCCTGAGCAAGATAAATCATCTGTAAAGTTTTGCCTAATCCTGGAGCATCTAATAATAGCCAATTAGAATTTGTTAATCCAAATTTTATTCCCTCTAATTGATACGGAAAAGGTTTTGTAAGATAACTTTCTTCATTTAATTTTACTTCAATAGGTTCTTTTATTTCTTCTTCTAAAAGAGTTATATCTATTGAATCTAAGTTTGATAACAAAGTAATAGCTCTAGATAAACTAGTAGCTGGTATTTCCCAGCTCTTTAATTTATTGTGATAAATTGCATTAGGGACTTGCTTTATAGTATCTACTATTCTCTGATCATAATTAAATGAAACACTAAATGAAGTCTCTCCAGGAAGTTTATATGGAATTTGTTCTTTTAAATATATCATTAATCTTCTTTTAGAAATAAACTCGGCTTTGATAATTTAGTCTGATATGTATTTTTAAAATCTTTAGTCTTAGAGTCTACAAAGAACTTTACATTGGCATCTACTTTAAACTTTCTTCCACAGTAATCACAACAATAACTTTCTGTTGTATTCATGTTACTACCAAAGTAGTTTATAATTTTTCCAGTTAAATCTTTTTCTATAGATTTAGGTTTTCCCAATAATTCGTTAGGAAGAAAAATTTCTGCGGGTAAATATTCTGCACCACAGTGACAACATTTTATAATATGTTTACTAGCCATTTTAATTTTTCCTTTTCATAAATAAAAATAAGGTACATAGTACTATAACTATATACCTTATTATATATCTATTGTATTAAAAAGTAAAATTATAGAGAAATTTCTCCACCATCAATATTAGCAATTGATGCTGATGAAAATTTAAATAGAGATGATAGTGGAACAACTCTACCCCATTGACCATTTTCCTGTTGAGTATATTTAACTAAAGGTAAAGAATAAAAACTATATTTGTCTAGTCCTTGCGGTGGATCTGGAACTTCTTCGTCTTTATAAAATACTATTGCTTGATACTCACCATGTATATCATCTTGACCATACAATTCAGGAAAATTATTATCCGTTTTATCTATAAAAATCCCTGCATATAGAGTATGTTCTTGTTCATCTGAAGGTTGGAATCCTGCTGCAGCTAAAAGATAATATAATCCAGAAGTAGAATTATCACTTGCAATAGAAAAATAATAACCTCTAATTACAAATTCAAAATCTGCTGTAACATTACTCCAAACATCAATAGGAAGATCATTTACAAAGTTAGCTTCAGTTAATCCTGTAGTAATAACAAATCCATCTACATCGATTAATCTATTAATAAGTCTTGTAACACTATTTTCAGTCATTAACTTATTAACTGAAGCTCTTTTTGTAGAAGGAAAACTATTTATTCTTTGTGTGTTTAATTTTGTCATTTATATTACCTTTTATCCAACAACAATATCAGATTCTATGTTATCTGATGAATTTTCTTCTGCATATAATAATTCTGTGTACCAAGAAAATATAGCTGAAGTAGAATCTCTAATTTCTCTAATTTCTTCAGGAGTAATATCTATCTCAGCAAAATACTTTCTATCTTTAGGATCATATGAACATAATCTTACTTTTAAAGAGATATATCCTTCTTCAGCTTGAGTCAAAACTTTATCTAAAATACCACCATTTAAATCTGAATAATAAACAGTAGTTACCAGCACTCCAAGCCAATTTTCTAATTCTGTATCATACTTATATTGTCTACCACCAATATTTGCTGGAGAATTAAGAATAGACATCCATACCCCATTACTATAAGTATAATTTGTAGTAGTAGCACTTGGTACCATATAACCAATATCTATTAATCTAGGTATATCTGAAGAATAATCTAAATTTCCTGTTACCGCTTTTGCAAATAACAGTGACATATCAGAAAGCCCTCTATTATGAGTAGTTTGTTTTAATATATTTTTACCTTTTTTGAAAGCAATTTTTACTTTTCCTCTATAAATATTTGTGTCTTTATTCATTCATGCTCCCTAATTCTTTAAATTGTTCTCTACCCATAACAGTAGCTAAACTTACTGTATTAACATCAACATCAGAAATAACTTTATCAACAAATTCTTTAGTCTTGTTATAAGAATATTTTACATAAGTAATACTATTTGCAGGTATAGTTATGGAATAAATATTAGAAGAACTATATGTTAATAAAGTTTGAGTTTCTTCTCCTGTATCAGGATTTACATCAATCTGATATACTTTCACGTCTGTAGCTGGCGGAATAGGTACTGCATTATGTTTTAATTCATAAGAAACTGTACCTGGAGTATCTCCAATAAATTCTTTTCTAGTAGCAATATTATCTGTACCAACATAATTAAATACTGCACTATAGTTATCATCTTTATTTTTAATCATACTTATATATGGAGCTTTAATCATTGGATTAGTAAAATATGTATGTTCATGAGTATAGAATAAAAATGTATATTCCTTATATTTAAATCTTTCAAAATATTCTTTTTGAACACCAAAGGAATATTCAACAATTAATCCTGAAGGAATTACCATATTTAAATAGGTGTCTAATACATGTAAATTTGTTAAACTTGGAAATGTTGATAATATTATTACTATTGAATATGGTTTTACAGGTCTATTTAAAAGTAAAGATATGTCAGCTGCTGACTCTTCATCTTTTGAATGAAGAGCCAGAGCATTATCAAAAATATCCATAGAGTCTAAGAATGCATTTAATAAAACTATTACACTTTTTAAAGACCCTTTATATTTTAAAGCAATAGGTAAAGCTTCTAATAATTGTCTATTAGAAAAAGCTTCTTTATCATATATACCAAGTTTGTCACCTAATAAAGGAAGAACTGTATCTTTAACTCTTCTAGTATCAGTTAATTGCTGCATAGAATCTATGTTATACTTTAAACTATTCAAAGCAAAATCATACATTCTACATAATACTTGGAAGTCTCTAGATGCTTCTATGTAATAATCTGGAACCATTTCTTGATATCTAATCATTGATTATTACCTCTATTTATTCATCTTTGTAGTGATATATCTAAATGATAGTTCATCAAAGTTTAGTTGTGGGATTACAAATTCATTGTACACGTGATTTGAATTCCAAAACATCTTAGGATTTAAAGGATTTTCTATTAGATCATTTGACTTAGGAATAAATGAATAATTATATTCTTCTTTATCGTCTAGTTGTTGTATCTTTGTTCTAATATCATTAAATCCCTCTCCTAATGCAGGATTATTCTCATATTTAAATATATCTAATACAGTATATGTTACGGTCTTAGAATCTTCATCAATTTCAAACTCTAAACTTGAATCAACAGTAGATAAGTCAGCGTAGAATTCAGGTTCTTTATAATATGTTTTACCTGAATCTATACTTGTATCATCAGATAATATATAAGTAGAAGTATCTAATTCATACCAACCTTTCTCTTTTGGACTAGCACCAGAAAACATTGATTGATCTACTACTTCTAATAATGAAGAACCTTTATCAGAATAAGTATTATCTGCTAATCTATATGCTCCATTAACATATACATACCAACCTAATTCATATGGGGATTTATCAGTTAAATAAGTTATTAATGAAGGAAGTTTTATTAAACTATGTAATGAGTCTATATCCAGCATTAAATATTCATATCTATCACCTGTGAATATATTCTTTCCTTCATTAGCATATGATCTTAATAAATTAGTATAGGATGAATCAAATGTATATGCCATATCATCGTATAAAGTTTCAGAAGATACTGCAGGAGCATCTATATTATATCCTTCTTCTATCTTTTTAATATAGTTAGCAGTTAAATTAATATCATCTTTCATATTCATTCCTAATAGGTAATGACCTGCCGGTAACCCAATAGGTAATGATATTTCTTGTGGAGCATATGATATATCTTCACCTTCTCCAGAAACATCTGAATTAAAGTACAAGAAAGTTGAATAGTTACTAGTATCATATGCATAATATGATCCATTTGCAAATGGAACAAATGCATATAACTCATTTAAAACATTTTCACCAAGAATATCCACAGTGGAAACATCTATAAAAGTACCTGATTTATTTTCTACAGGATATTTCAATTGGAAAGTAATATTAGTCTGAGTATCTCCAGATAAAACAGCAATAGGAGTAATACTAGAATCACTATCATATAATTCTAATGAATGATTATATTCCAGTTTTTGACCACTTGTACTTGATGTATTTAATATTAATGAAGAATAACCTCTCCACTTGTATTCATCTACAGACATAGTTTCTAAATCTATAATATCTTCGCCTGCTCTTTGATAAGAAACTTTATAAGAATCAAGATCTAATATGCATTCTGTATTACTGAATACTGGCCAATTAACATATGATTCTGACATTTCAGAAGCTTCAAAAATTAAAGTATCATCTGTTGAAAATGACTCAATATCATTTTGAATTAATGTTAAAGATGTATTTGTCTGTAATGATGTCCATAAATCTCCTATATTTTTTATAGGATCATTACGTATATAGTCATTATCTAATGCTGTGCATGTCCAAGCTTTAATTTCACCACAGTTTCTATTATATAATTCTTTTACTTCATAGTATTGCTTATAAGTATATCTTACAAAATCATTAAATAAATAGAATTTTGGTAAGAAGTAAATATGTATTGTACCATATTCACTAACATTATTTTTCGAGTTAGGGAATAATGCTGCAAGTTTTCTATCTGTATCTAATTTAATAAAAGGATTACTTGTGTCTGGTACATAATAATTTGTATCAAAACCTGTATCACCTTCAAAATTAGAACGCCATATTTCTGAAATATAGAAATATGCATTAGATGCTGCAGCAGTTTCACCTTCTAATGCTGGGTAAATATCTCTAACTATTAAAGCTTTATCTATAAGACTATCACTAGTTACTCTAATATATCGCCCTGTTTGTGGATCTCCAGCAGTAGTTTGTCTGAAATTCTGAACTACCCAAGTCGTATCAACTTTTACCCATTCTGTTGGATCCCATGTTTCTGAAGAAGTTGCAACAATACATCTATAGTTTTCACTACTATATTTTACAACAGCATCATAATAATAAATGTTATTTGATACATAATCAGGAACTGGATAATATGGATATTGATAAGTTACAGCAGATGACCATTTACTATAAATGGCTTCTAATTGGCTTGTACTGTCTGCCTCATTTAAATCTGCACTAGAAAGCGTATTACTATATAAAGTAAATAAATACTGTAAAGGTGATCTACTATAAGCTCCTTCATACTCTGATAAAACTACACCTGCATCCAAATAAGATTTATTTAAATTTCTATAATAATAGTTTGTATTTATAGCACTTGGCTTATAGTAGAAACCAGAATTACTTACATCAGCAGAATATAATGAACTTCTTTCATTAAATAATTCTATATTTATAGAATTTTCTATAGAAAGTATTTCTGGAGTTGTATCTGAGGTCAGTATATAATTATCATCTACTTTTTCGTATAAACCTTCTTCATTAGGATTTGTTAAATATGAAACAACTGCTTCTGCAGAACCAGATGAATCTATATAATAAGTTTTATATATAGGGGATAATAAACCTAAAGCTTCTGGCCCTACAGAAAGTGCCTCAGATAAATCTAATGTTGTATAGCTTCCAATATCACCTAGAACTAAATTAGAATATTTTGTTCCAGATAAAATATTCCTGTCTATTGTTGAAGTATCTTCAGTTGCTGTAAATCTGTTTTGAGACGTAGCTGATGAATTATCATTTAAAGCATAAGTATCTATAAACTTATTATTATTAAATGTTGCCAATTCATATAAACCTAATTCTTTAGGGTTACTCAAATCACTTGATTTATAAAGATTTACTTCTTTAAAGCAACCAGTATCAACTGTATCTGATACATAAACTTCTTTTGTTACTCCATTATCATCAGTTATATAAGATTTTATATAACTTCCTGGATCTTTTCTCATTACTAATACATAGTAATATTTACCAGAAACAGAAGTGCTATCTAATGATCTTATAAATACTGGTTTATAATAATTTGTACCATCAATTACTTTAGTATCATAAGTAATAATATAAGAAATTGATGAATCGTCATGAGTAACTTTTTCATATAAACCTAAAGCAAATGGATTAGCATCAGCTGGTAGGCTTTCTGGATTTAATGGGTTTGTTAAATCAACTTCAAATAAACCACTATCAAAAGGTTTTACTTTTTGATTATCATCAGTAACGAATTGGAATAAACCATCTGAAATTAAGTGTGCAATATCATCAATGTTTACATAATATAAAGAATTTTCAATCTCAGAATATATTGAAGATTCGACACCACAATTTCTAATTAAAGTTGTACCAGGACCTAATACTGCAAAATCTGTACTATCTTCATTTGTATAGAATAATGCTTCACCGTTTCTTAATGTATATGTATTAATTGTTTCAGAATACATATTTTGTTCTACACTATCAAAAGTATCAAATAAAGTATATGATTTTAAATTTGAATTATTTGAATAAGTAGGTTCATTTAAGATCCAAAAGAATTTATATTTATCTTCTCTATCTAAAGTTATAGTAGCAATTTCTTGAATACTTATTTCATTAGTACCAGAAATTACATTATTTATGATAGCAGAACTATTCCTTATTTCTGTTTTATAATTTTCATTATATGTTGATATTTCATAATAATTCTTAGTAGGATTAACTGTAAAATAAGGAATAATTTTTGCTTTAACGAAACTAGATAATGCAGAAACAGAAGCTTGCGGTGCTATATCAAATGAAGGTTTAATAATAGTACCAGCACTACACGCATATACAGTATATCCAATTATAGTAGTTGCATCACTATCTTTAATAGGATTATATAATATAAAATATTCATTATTAGCTAATTTATAAGAAGCTCCTGCTGATATACCTTTATATAAAACATATTCAAAATGTACATTATTAGGAAAAGTCTTTGTTGGGTTAAAATGAGGTCTATATAATGAAACAGTTTCATTATCTTTTAATGTATATGTTTTCCTAATAAATGATTCGATATTATCTACTGAATATGATGTTACTGAATCATTTTGAATATCAATCTTAGCTTCACCAGTTATATTACTAATATTATCTATGTAACTAATATATTTCTGACTAAGATGATATATAAATGTTTTATCAGGTACTAAAAGTTGAGTAGTTCCAGCAAGAATAGATTTACACATAATATCTTTTTTCATAGATGATGAAATAATATTTGATAAATCTCTATAGGATTCTGGAGTATATATACTCATATCCTCATCTACTGGTATATCAATATATAAATCTTCATTTTTATCATAATAAGTTGCTAACAAAGAATATGAAATAGGATCTATAGTAATATTTTTTATTCTATCGTCACTCTTCTTAGCAATATCTACTAAATATTCTACAGATATAGGTAAACCAAAATCTACTTGTGAACTACTAACATTTTCATATAAACTAGCGACAATATTACTAGAAATATCTGTTTGTGTTACTTCATCTAATACACTAAATGTAGAAATATTCATTACTACTGGGTATACTGCTTTAAACATTACAGTATGTGGTAGTAATGCTTCCACATCTATTTCATATACATTAGAATTATCTGCTGGTGGATTATCAAAAGCAGAATCATTAGCAATTAAAGTATAAATATCTTCTTCTTCATCATATAACCAATAAGATTTATTTGTGAGCCAAGAAGTATCTTCTGATTTCTTATAAGTGTTTTCCCCTAAAGATAAAATATCTTCATAAGTATGCTCAAGATGTGAAGTATCTCCTAATAAGGAGTTAAAATCAGGATATGGCTTCATCATAGTAAATGTTTGATTATAAGCAGTTTTATTATTTAAAGCTATAGCTTTTCTTAATAAATAAAACTTTAATGAGAATGGAGTTAAAGCATCTTTTGTTTTTGGAGCAATAGATTCTAATTCATACCAGTTTTCTTGCTTAGGATTATGTACTCCAGAAGTATCAGCTTCAGATAAATCGTTATCATGAATTACATAGTATGTTTTACCAGAATCTACTGATGTATCTGTTGATTTTATAAACTTATAATCAAAAGTAGATTCAATATTTGTATTATCTACAATTTGCTCTACTTTTACAATTAAAGTATCTAAATCATGGCTCTTGCTTATAATTTTATAAGTGCATTGAATATCATTTGTTCTATCACACACAAAAGCATTAGAACAAATATCTAATTCTTGACTTCTAATATAGTTAAGATAATCTCTTAAGGTAATTAAAGTTTTAAATGTACCTACTGTTCTTTTATAATTTATATAAGCTTCATCAATTCCTTCTACATCTTTGTGACCAGAGGCTGAAGCAAAATTAGTAATTTTTACATTACTAGAATCAAGAACAATGCCTTCAACGTCTCCTCCTACTGAAATAGGAGCTAAGAATTGATTTAATGATTGAGCAGGAATATTAGCAGTTTCTTGTGGAATTACTAAGTAAGTAATTTCAATACCACTTCCAAATAATTCTGCATAGTTATCAGGAAATTCTAGATAACAAGTATCAGTATTACTATCATATCCAAAAATATATCTTAATTCATCGTATGAATTTTCATATAAATTATTTACTCTTTTCCAAGAAGAATAATTTTCTTGGTTTGTATTTTTTATAAAAACTCCATTTTGAGAAACAAAAGAATGAGGAAAATATAATCTTCTCGATAACGGATCTACCATCTGAGCAGTAATAATCTTTTCATTCTCAAACTGATACTGTACTGCAGTACCTTCCATTGCTACTACATTAACTGCTTTACCATCTGTAGATAATATAGTATTAGATACTACAACCCCTTCTGCTCCTTCTGTCCCTATTATAGAATATATATGAGCAGATTCTGAATCTGTAATAGGAGTAAATTTAGGAATTATATAAGATATTGAAGTGTCAGTAGTACTACCTATCCAAGATATTGAAACAGGAACTGAAGCACTTTCATACCAATCCATATAATAACCTAACTGATCATATAATTGTCTAGCATTACCTTCTTGTGTCACTGAAAGTGGAAATGTTTCTAATATATTTTTATCAATATTATAGTTACATTTATCAGCTATTAAAGCAGATAATTTTACTAGAATAACACCTGGATCAGATTCGTCAGATATAGATGGATCCCATCTATATGTTAATTGCTTAATTAAATCTAAAACTTCTGTGTATATTGCTGAGAAATCTAGATTCGTATAAGAAATTTTTTGATTTTCATTTACTATGTCTTGTGCCATTTATAAGCCCTTTAACCTTCATCAGTGTTAAGTAATGTTATTTTCATAAGATCTGATACAATACCTAAATCGTTTTTAGCCTTAATTGTAACAGATACAAAATTATCTTGTACTGAAATATCTATATAATCTCTCTGTATAGCTGTTTGTGGCATATAAGAGAGAACAGCTTCATAAATATCATCTTTAACTAATTCTTTTAAAATATCATCTGCTGCTTGATCGAAAAGAATATGTTTAATATTAGTTCCGTAGTGAGGATCTCCAAATAATCCTCCTCTATTTGAATAAAGTAAATTTTTTAAATTACTTTTTATAGCATCATAATCTTTATATAAATTAATTGTAGCACCATTAAAAATATTAGGAAAACCTATAGAATACATTTAATTTCCTTTAAATACAACATATAAAAATCAATATATTGTTTTTTATTATAATAAAATATATACTAATAAAGTATTTATAAACATATATAATATATAAATATATTATATATGTGGCAGTAAACTGCTATACATAAAATTCAGACTATTGCAAAACAAAAAAAAGTTTGTAAGCATTTTATACTCCTAATCGGTTGTTTTTGTGTATTCGCAAATAATATAGGCCGATGTGATATTGGTTAAATTTGAACCTACTTCAATATAGATATTACCACCCGAATAATATATGCCTATTTGATATGCGAATGTACTTAAATGGGCTTTAGGTATTGGTGCTTGTGCTCCGCTCGACTCTTTCTCTATACCTCTCAATGTAACAAGAGTGTCGATGTTGCTCGGTGCGGTTATAGTATTAAGACCTGTTGTTAGATTTGCTGGTATTACCTTCCTGTAAATAGGCTTTCCATCAATCCAAGTGCCTACTTGCTGTTCCTCTGTTGAATAATTAGGAAATTCGACTTGAGGAGGAGCTACTCTTTCATACTTTATGCCATAGATTTTATAAGGGATAGCTCTATCCGACCAATTTGTATAAGCGTTCCCACTATAGGTCATTTGCCCGTTTCCAAAAGTTATACCGCTTGTGTTAACAGAAAAATCTCTTGCAACGCCATTAATAAATGTTGAAGCATTTGTTGCTGTTTCAGTGTTAAGCAATTGATATGCAAGGTTACTTCCTGCTCCTACTGGGCATCGTACAGAATATGTATTAACAATGTTTCCTAAAAAAGTAGCAACTATTTCAACTTCGTCATATTCGCTTAGATTAAGTCCTACTGTTTGCGCTGCAAAAGCCGCGGCAGGACTCGAATTCGTCCAAAGCAACTTTTTATACTCACTTGGTGTTGGTGGTAATACCTCATTCAGTATTGCTGTTAGGTCATTTTTTGTTATTGTTTCGCTAATCATAGATACTCCTTACTTCCAAGTGCCAATGGCGTGTGAAAGAATAGCAATACTCCTTGTGCCATTTGCTGAACACCATAAATATCCACCATAATATGTATTGCTGATAGTGCTTGGACAGAATGAAACCAATCCGCCACCACCAAGCACACCAAATGTTATTGTCGGATTAGCATTAAACAATCCTGTAGGGAATGACCTATTCGTAATATCTGCATAGTATCCGTAGCCTTCCTGTGATGAGAATGTTGTAGTCCCAATCTGCCGTCTTTCCCAACATTCTGCAATACCACTATTCCATTTTCGATATGTCCAACTATCACTTATGCCTTGTTCGATAACATAATCTGCGAGATTTGCTCCTTGAGTATCAAGACTATTTACTAAATTTGTTATTTCAGTAGAAGTCATATCTGTAGAATTCATTTTAGCAGAATTATCAAATTTTGAAATAGTATTTGCAGTAGGAATAGCTGAAGATGGAACATCTCCTCCACCTCCTCCATTTGATCCTGTATATTCTTGATTTTTATAATAAATTTTTCCCATAAAATTACCTATGCTGTTCTATGCCATCTATTAACTACGATATATGGTTGCATGTTATTATGCGCTTGCCCACCACCAGTTGGTCCTACACCACCACTTGCTTCTGTTTGAGCAGAACGAGTACCTCCTGATGAAGCATAATTGTATCCCCAGTTAACAGCACTACCACCGGCATATAACATTGTATGTGTATGACTTGGCATTTCATTAACAATTAAAGTATGTGTTGCTTCACCACCTGTATCACCTGCTATATAATTTTGACCAGCACTTACGTGTACTTGACCTTCTGTTTCTAATACCCAAGTACCACCAAAAGCGATATTAGGATCAAATGTAGTATCAGAAGTTTCATAATAACTCCCTACTGGATAGAAATAATTCACCATAGAAAGTAAACTAGTATCTGAAAAACTTTGATCTTGTGCTTTTATAATATAATTTGTTACTACTGTATTAGGTTGAACAGTTGTTGAATTACCATAAATGGAATTTGAATTTGAAGCACTAAAATTAATAGGACTTCTATATGCATTCGTTATACCAGAACCAGAAATTTCAAGTGCTCCAGAAACACCATCACTAAATATAGTTTCACCTGCAGTCCTTATAGCGCCACTTGCAGAAACAACTGTATTATTTCCTGCAGCTGAGGGTTGTAACAAAGCCTGCCCTTCAATATTTGGAAGTCCAGCATCAACTTCATCGCCAAGAGAATAAGTAATACTATCTATAGTACCTGCGCCAGTAATAACTCTACCTTGTAAATCTGGAAGATTGAAAGTAGTAATACCATCTCCAGAACCAAATAAAGTTCCAATCACGGTAAATAATTCACTATATAAGCTTCTACTAACTGCTGAACCGTCACACAGTAACCAACCAGAAGGAGCAGAAGATCCACCATAAGCTTGTATAGAGCCTATTGGGGCTGGATCATTTACTATAATCGTATCAGGAATACTGTCTGTTATAAAATAAATAGTTCCATTATTTTTTTCAGCTAATGTTAAAGCATCATATCTAGCTTGAGTCATCTCTACACAGTTTTTACCTGTTATAGTTATATCGGCTACGCCATATTCTTTACCTGTTTTATAAATATAAGGCATATATTTCCTCCTAAGCAACACGATGCCAAATAACTACTAAAATTGCTGGTGGCTGAACTGTAGTTGAATTACCATATATTGAATTTGAAAGGGAAGCATTTATACCTATATCTGACCATCCTGAGCCTGCTGCACGTCCACTAAGATAATATTGAGTACCTGACATACTTTCAGCATATAAGGCTCCAGAAAAAGATCCACCTGAATATGGACTACCAGAATAAGTAGTATTTGCATGTGCTACACCTGTAATATTAGGAAGTCCCGCAGCGACCTCATCACCAACTTTACTATTATTTGTTGTAGCCTGTAAAAATTTTCCTTCTTCTACTTTTTCCCAAGTTCCACCCCATCGTATATTTGGGTCAAAAGTTGCATCAGAAGTTTCATAATAGCTTCCTATTGGATAAAAGAAATCAAGTTGTGATTGATTTTCGGATAATGCAGATTTAGCTTTGATTATGTAGTTTGTTACTACATAAGGCTGCATGTTATTGTGAGCTTCATCATTACCAAATTTATATCCAACATCAGCCCAAGATTCAGCTCCAGATGTTGCCCCAGTAGTTTGATATTGTGAAGCAACTCGTGTGCCATAAAAATGACCATTAACGTGATAAACATGAGTACCGTGTTCTTGCCCATGCCAAGCTAAATGGCCATCAATTAATGGTAACTCATTTTCAACAAGAGTATGAGTAGATTCTCCACCAGTATCTCCTAAACCATAAGTTGCACTCGCACCAACTGCGACGTTTCCTCTCAAATCCGGAATATTAAATGTTGTACTTCCATCACCAGCTCCATAGGTTGTTCCTATTACTAAGAATAATTCAGAATATGCTGTTCTACTTATAGCTCTACCATCACATATAAGCCAATAAGACGGATCAACTGTGCCACCATAAGGAGCAATCATTCCTATTGGAGTATTATCATCTAGAAATACATTTTTAGATATTCCATCTGTTATAAAATAAACAGTACCGTCATCTTTTTCTACTTCTGGAAGAATATCGAACTCAGCTTGAGACATTTCTTCATGGCTAGTATCTCCAATATTAAGATCATCTGAAGAAAGTCCTTCAACTAAAGTAACTCCATTTATAGAAGGCTTGTGTATAAGAAGATTATAATCACTAGTACCTCTACCTTCTACATCCTCTGTACCTGAACCAATTTTAATGCCATAAATACGATATGGAATACACATATCATTTCTCATAGCCCAGTTATTATTTGGATAACCACCATAAGCATTATCAAATACTATTCCAGATGATGATGGAGTAACTTTTCTAGTAGCAAACCAGAAAACGCCTGAAGCATAATTACTACCACCAAATGCTCCTGATTGCATACAACCAGTTTCATTCATATGTACTGTTATAGGTATAGTAGTTTGTCTATTAGAAGAATTAGTAATATAAATATAGGATTCTATTTCTACAATATCATAATCTTCTAATTCTCCTTGAGTTAATAATGTTTGAGCAGCAAATTGTGAAAAAGGATTTTCATTAGTCCATAAAAGAGTTTTTCTTTCTACTTTAGATAAATAATGAGAAGCATTATTTACCCATTTTTTCATATCTAATTCCATAAAAATCTCTCCTATAGATTATTCATAACATCAAACCAACCAAGAGCTGAAATTACTGTATATAATGAATTATCCAAAGTACTTGAAGTTTCATACTCAGGCATTCTTAAAAAGAAATCATTTGAAAACATAATTCCTTGATTCCAAATTTCATTTTCAGGATGATCTTCTTTTTCTACCTGTGAATAATCTACTGCTTCTTCAAAAAATGCTATAACATCACCATTTTTATTTATATCTCTTATTATCTTTGGTGGATATATATTTATAGTAACTGAAGGTAGACTTTTACCAAAACTATCTTTAACTCCAGAAATAGTTAATGTATACTCTGTAGTATCTGGATCAACTAGTTTTCCACCAGTAGTTCCTGTAGTTCTATAAACAACAAATAGATCAGAAGTATTAGAATTTAAATTAGTTACTTTGTTAAAATAAACAGTATCTAAATTTATTTCTATAGGTTGTTCATCAGAAACACTTATTAAAGTTGCAGTAATAGTAGATAAATCTAAAGAAACTCCTGAAGCTCCTATTGCTGTCCTAAATACAGCACATGCAGCTAAGTCATCATCTACTACTGATAAAGGAATAGTCGATAATTGACCTGAAGCATATTGAAAATACATTTGTACTGTAATAGCATCAGAAATATAGTTATATAAACTAGTATATGGAGATACAAGACTTATTGTATTGTCTTTATATATTGGATATACATAAACAGTATCTATTACTTGATTTAATACAGACCCAAATTTTAAAAATCCTTCTGCTTCAAGATCACTATTGGTATAATCATATGGAACTATACCAGCAGGGAATGAAACCCCATATTCTGTATAGACTTTAGAATTTGGTTTTTCTGTAGTCCAATAACCAGTAAAAGTATAATTTGTTATATCTGGAGCAGTTATATTTTCAATAGTATATGAAGTATATTGAATTGTAGTTCCTACATATAACTCCACATAAGAATTTGGGTCAGAAAAATTTCTTTCTAAAGCTGTTCTATAATATCTTATATTAATAATTGTAGGAGACCATACTGCATATAATACAGTATCTTTATCTATATTCCATAAAATAGTTGAATCTTCAAGATACTGTGGTGCTTCTGTATTAGCAACTGCTGACCAACCTTTAAATGTGTATCCCTGCTTAGTTAAAGATTCACCAGAAGGTAATGTAATATTTGAATCATAGGTAGCTACTATAGTTTGAGGTACTTCCCCTTCTGCTCCATTAGCATTAAAACTTACATCGTATGTATTTGCTTCCCATTGAGCAGTAAGAGTTAAAGAAGAAGGAATAACATTTGCTGCTTTAACAACATCTCCTTCTTGTATTATAGTACCGTCATCAGATCTTTTCCAACCTTGAAAAGTATAACCTACAGCAGATATAGATGCAGCTGTAGTTGCTGCAGTATATCTCATAGTAACTGCAGCAGGAGCAGTACCATGACCACCATTATTATAAGTTAAAGTAGCAGTATTTTCTTTCCAATATGCGTATAATGTTGCCCCTGACTCAGAAGTATATGTAGTATTATAATTAGTACCACCACCTCCAGTACCAGTACACCAACCGCCAAAAGTATATCCTGTTTTTGTAGGTGATGGTAAACCTAAGGCATAACCATAAGTCTTAGTAAGAGGTGAAGATACTGCAGAACCACCTTGAGAATCTAAGTACACTGTAAAATATCTATTTATCTTAGTTAAAGTAATAGATTTAGATGTTGAAATAGTCCCAGGTGATACACCTGTTTTATATTTTGCACTTACTGAAACTGTTTTAGATCCGTCAGCATTATGAGTAACAGTTTTAGATTTAGTCGCAAGTGTTGTAGTAGTATTTTTAGCAAAATAATGTTTAAAACTATATGAGGTACCATCAATCGTAATGGTACCAGTACATGAATCTTGCTGATTATATGTACCATTAGTAGATTTTACTTTTAATACTGCTGTTACAACAGAAGTATTCGCTGCTGTATTTACACTAGATTCAGAAAGAGTTAATGATAGAGATGCACCCATTCACTTTCCTATATTTTTGTTTTTGCTAATAATCTTAAATGACCATCTGTAGTATAAAAATCTGAAAAAGCTGTTCTAGCTCCTATATCTGTATATTCTAAATCATTTAGAATAAAACTATTATTTTTATTATCTATATACATAGATTTATTTACACTAAAGTTAATGTTCTTATTTTCTACTCCATGAATATCTATGGTACTTGGAGAAACTACTATTCCATCTAATAATCCTGTACTGTCTGATACTTGATTTTCAGTTGAATAATTAAATCCATATAAAGCTTCTTCATTTCTTTCTACTCTTGGAAGTAATAAATTCTCAAGTTTATTGACTAAATACTCTATGGATTCATACATAGAAGTCCAAGTATATAATGATGGAATAGTAGGAGGAATAGGATCTGTTGATACACAAATACCTATATAATCTCCATATACACTTCCAATAGCATTCTTATCTGTAGTTAATACTATATGATAGTCATTAAATTCTTCTGTACATAATATCGAAAATGATAATTTTAATTTATTTAATCCCTTAAACTTTATAGGAATATAAATTAACTTATCTGTAAAAGTCTGTGTAGTATTATTATCATCTGAGTATAAAGTAGTTTTAATCTGTAATTGAGAAGTCACATCTAAATTATTTGAATCTATCACAGACCAATAAATAACAGATGAATTAGAATCAATTACAATATCTTTTTCAGTAACATAGGTACTTTGAGAAGCATAAATATAACTTATATCAGTATATTCATATAATGAAGTAAATGTTATTCCATTATCATTAGAATATTTTAAGTGAGTATATAATTTATTAGATTTTAATTCCTGTATATCACTCTCATATTTTGATAATGCTTCTTGAATTACTGGAGATATAAACTGTTCTGGCTCTCCATTTTCTGCTTTATATAAAGCCCCTAAAATAATAGGTTTGTTTAATTCACCATTCTCAAAACCAACTAATACAATATCGCCTTCAGCATAAGAAAGCTTAGTTCCAGGAGTAGAACATACGATTGCAGAAGATAGATCTTCAGTAGATACTCCACCAGGAGTAGTAACTAATTTATCATACCTTGGAATTCTTACTTTATATTCATAAGCAGATATAATAGATTCTACTATACCCTTTTGTATCATGTTTTTACTCTCCCGTCTACAATTATATGTTGTTTAGAACTTGCAACTCTTAATAATGAAAGAGTTGTCTTATATCCACTCCCACTTAATGAATCTTCTTGACCAGTAACTATATATACTCCACTTATTATTCTTTCACTACCAAAATATATACAATTTATTTTTATATAAGTCAATAATAATTGAGGTGATAATAGTCCTCTACATGTTAATTTAGCAGAGACAGGAAACTCAGTAACTTGTTTCCACCAATTATTGTTCAAGCTATCCTGAGAGGGACTTGAAAAGTCAAGTAAGTGAGAAGAATTAGTAGTATAAGTAACAGAATTTCCTATATTGTTTATATCATAATTATAATTAGAAACGTCTCCACTATACTCATATGCAATAGGCCAACTATAATCTGTATCTATACTAAAATCAAATACTTGATTATCATCTGGAAAATTTATATTTACTTCATATAAAGATGCATCATATGAATAATTATTTGATATTTCATTAATCTTAAAATAACCGTCATTAATAGTTAACATATAATTAGAATTAACAATATCATCTACATTACTTTTCATAATTGAAACAAGACTACTTAAATATGATACTGCATTAATATTTTTAAATTCATCTACTTCAACAACAGAATCATTATTAGGAATCAAATTGTTCTTCTCTACAAAATTCTTATCTCTCATTCGAGGAAAAGCAGTAAGTAAATCTTCATTTGCATCGTTATATAATAAGTCTCGAATTATATTAGAAGGTTTATCTTCTATGCTTGAAAATGTTCTTTTGTGCGAAGCAATAGAAACTGCCGAGCTTGTTGCTTTAAGAGTATATTTTATATTACAATTTATAAAATCAAAACTAACATTTACTCCTACTAACAGTGCATTAGAATCAATAAACTCAACACCACTATTAGCATCTCCATATCTTATGATAATTTTATTATATCCATTCTTAGATAATAACTCATCTATAAAATTTGGATTACTACCAGGTCTAACTTGATGGATTAAATTTATAGTGTATTCATTCATAGATCCATTTGTTTTTCTTACATTTATACTATCTATATAATTTGGATATTTATCATATCTTCCATCACCCTCGTATATACCAAAAGCAAAACCACCTATAGTTATTTCTGCAAATGGAGCTTCTACTGGGTCTAATGCAGTTGGTAAAGAAGGACCAAATACTTCTCCTTCAAGTTTAGTTTGTCTTCTTTTAGTATTATCAAACTCACCAGAAGTATTCTGAGTAAGAGCAAAGACAATCTGTGGTGTATCAGGTATACCACCATAATTCGAATTAGAAATAGATTCTAATGATTTTTTAATTGAATCTACTATTAAGTCTTTAGTCTGATTATTTTCATTTACTTGTTCTTCTAAGTATTCAAAATTATCAGATCTATAGAGCTTATTAGCATTACTAGATAAAACAGCGCTTGAATATTGTTCTTCTGAAACATAGTCAGCTGGTGCAAAAATATCAGATGAAGAAACATTTATATTAAACTTAGTAGATGTTTTTATATATCGTCTTTCACCTGCTTTAATTGCATGAATAATACCATTCTGGTCTATATCGATACTTTCAAGCTCACCTTTTTTAAATTCCCAAGAACCTTTATAACCTTTAGTTTTAGAATCATATAAATCTATATATGCAGTAGCAGAAGTATTATCTTTAATAGACATTACTGACATAATAATACCATTAAACCCACATATATCTTGATGTGCTCTGCCATCTTGAAATTGTTTTGTTATATATCTAAGATGTTTGGCACTACCTGCTTTACTGAAGTCTGAAAAGTTATAAACGCCTATTTTTGACGTGTTAGATATATAAAAATTTTCTGTAATTCTATCATAAGCAATTCCAGAACAGGACATGTCTAAATTTATACGAAATTCAATTTTAAATGAATTGGGATTAACAGCATAAACTGATTGTGCTCTAGTACTTGATTGATAATTATAAGCAGTTACATAAAATAAACCATTTTTATGGCAGTATGTAGCGCCATTTGCATGACCATAATCAGCTCTCTTCCCTAGATCAATATAACTTCCGGAACCGTTTATTTTTAAGACATGATTAGGGTTTGTTCCAGAACAAAATACATACATTTCTTCAGAGGAAACTAATGCAAAAGATTGAGGAGTAAATCCAGTTCCTGATTTTAATTTATGAACATTACTATTTGAATAACTAAGTTTTCCTATAATATTTCTTGCTGACATTAAACTTCTCCAGCTACTCTTAGTAATGTAAGTTCAGTACTATATCCTGATCCTGAAATTGTATCTTCTTGCGAAGTTACTACATATAAACCACTAGCTAAATCTTTTTGACCATAAAATAAAGTATTTATTTTTATATAGGACATAAGTAATGCAGGACTTAATAATCCTTTGATTGTAACTTTTGCAGATATAGGAAATTCAGTTACTTGCTTCCACCAAGTAGAATTTATTAAACTTGCTTCATTATATTTATTATTCGAATATAGAATATTAGTTTTTCTTTGGATTAAATCCCCATTATCATCTATACCATATTCAAATTTAGGAATATTTCCTGCATAATCATATACTAAAGACCAATAATTATTATTACATAATTGAAAATTAGTTATATAATTATCTGTAGGATAACCTATATCTAGGACAAAATAATTACTACTAATTTCCGAATCAGTAGACTGTTGATTGTTATAACTAACTACTTCATTTATTTTAAAATAAGAGCCATTAAATTCACTATAAGAATTATCCACTAAACTTAAGTAATAAGTTGAATTATTTTCGTTATTATTCATACATGCTACTAAATAAGATAAATAAGCTAATGGGCTTGAATTTGTCATTCCACCAACTTTAACCACTTTATCATTAGTAGGAATTAATCCTTTACTAGCAACTAATGTTCTATTTCTCATTCCAGGAAATAAATCAATTAAATTTTTACTAATACTTCCACTATTATAAAGTAAGTCATAAATTAAATTAGAAGGCTTATCAACTTTTTCTTTAAATGTTGTAAATGAAGTTTGTGCTACTCCTACAGAAGAAATAGCAGTTATAGAATAATTTATTCTATAAGAACTAACATCTTCTGAATGTCTAGCATCCATGATTACTGCAGACTCTTCTTTATAATATGCATTAGGATAGTTTGAATCTCCATATAATATTTTAAGAGGATTAGTATAACCAGTTTTAGAAATTAATTTATCAATAAAATTAGGATCCTCTCCTGGTCTTATTTGATAAGTTAAATTTAAAGTATATTGATTTATTCTGCCATTTATCTTTTTAACAGACATAGAAGTTATATAATTAGGATATTTATCTCCTTTATTACCATAACCCCCTATCTTTGTACCATTAAAGTCTAAAATTATTGTAGGGGCTTCTACCCAAGTTGGGTATGATAATAATTGTGAAGCTTTACCAGATAATATTTTCTTAGGTTTATCGTGTTCAAATTCGACTTCTATTATTTCTGATTTAATTTCTGGTTCAGGTATAGCATTTGTTGTAGTAATAGTAGAAGTAGAAGAACTAAGGTCGAGATTATTTAAATAATCTTGAATCGTTTTAGTGAATTTTGAACTAACTGATTCTTCTTGTTCTTCTTCCTCTCCAGTATAAACATATTGATAATTATCAGAACGCCATAACTTAGATATGGCTTGCCTCATGTCGATACCCTGGCCAGTATCTACACCTTCTTCACCAGGAATATCCATAATGCCGCCACCAGTACCAATATAACGAGAGGCATGTGTAAAACTACCATAACTAGAAATACTTCTAACTCTAATGGAATTATTCCATTTATTAGAATTTCTTACATTATCATCTCCACCAGCAGCTTCTGCTAATCTATTTCCACCAAGATATAATGCGTAATGACAACTACTACCATTATCTCTCCACAATACATCACCTTTTTGGAGAGATGAAAATGAAGGCTTACCTAAATTTCTAAATCTAGAATTAGTATTTCTAAATATTGTAGTGGCAGAATTCTTTCCTTTTTTGCACATATCTAGCATATATGGCTCACCACCACCATGAGCAAAAGCAGAAAAAACAAATGGATTGCAACAATATGTTTTTTCTGGGTCTAGCATATGGCCTTTTTTTAATTTCTGAGTACCACAAAAATAACAGCCATAATGATGAGCAGGTTTCCCATAACCATAATGAAAACTATTATCAGCAGCAATAGCTTCTGCCCACTTACAAGCACCATCAATTACATCAGCGGCACAAGTAGATCTTCTTTTAACTGGTTGAGAGACAATACGTAAATTAGTATTTCCATTACTAGTAGTACTTGTAGCAGTTTTTAGCTTTACGATAGCTCTAACTTTTCTAGAATTATCATACTTGTGGGCTGTTAATTTTGTCTTAGAGTTTGTTTTATCCCAAACATACACATCATTGCCTGATGCGTGATCAACAATAAAAATATGACCACCGCTACCACTAATACCTGACTTATTATCATCTAAAAGAATAATATCTCCAGGTGTGATTTTGTTTATTATTGATTTTATTGAAGGATTCTGATAGTAAGTAACTATCATCTTATCATTAGCACCAGTAACAGTACCTGTCCCATATCCTTTACCATTATGCCATAATGCTTTACCTTCTGTTAAAATCCCTATTCTTTGTAAAACACATGCTACAAAAGTAACACAAGTACCTTTATGCTTGGATTTTGCGACAGTTGGATGACTTTCCCATCCATAATCGGCGTCTTCCATCCATTTAGCTTGAGTTTGGCATGCTTCTAATTCTTTATCTATTATATTAGCCATTAATCGCCAACCCTTAATAAACTTAAATTAGTCATAAATCCACTGCCAGATAGTATATCCTGTTCTCCAGTAACAACATATAAACCACTTGTTATATGCTTTTGTCCATAAAAGACTACATTTATTTGAATATAATCCATAAGAGAAATTGGCTTTAATAATCCTCTCATAGTCAATTGAGCAGATATTGGAAATGTAGTCATCTGTGTCCACCAATTTTTTTGAATCTCATTTAGTATATTAGAAGATCCAACTAAGTTCGGTGAATAAGTAATAGTTTTATTTCCTCGTGAATTTATTCCATAAAGATATTCACTTGAAACAGATTCATGATCATATAACATAGACCATGCTTCATTATTATTTATCTTAAAATCATAAACATCATTACCATCAGGATACCCAACAGTTATTTCATAAATATTATTAGTTAATACAGAAGCTTGATTAGCTGTTTTAACTTCATTTATCTTAAAATAGGAACCCTTCTCAGTATCATCTTGATAAACTATAAAATAAGTAGAATTTCTAATAACATCTGATATTCCATTAGTATTATTACTCATACAGCCTACCAAATAATTAATATAAGATAAAGTATTTATATTAGGCTTAGCAGCTATATTTAAAATACTATCGTTATCTGGAATAAGACCATTAGAATCTACCCATTGTTGATCTCTCATTCCAGGAAAAGCATTTAATAATAAATTTGAAGTTTCTAAATTCTCATATAATAAACTTCTAATTATATTAGAAGGTTTATCCTGAGTAGCTTTAAAATTAAATTTTACACTGGTAACATAGTTACATGCTGATGTTGCATAAACAGTATAAGAAATTCTTGAACTAGCATAATCTCTATTAT
Organism: uncultured Bacillota bacterium; assembly: GCA_947303895.1. Classification (GTDB taxonomy): domain Bacteria; phylum Bacillota_I; class Bacilli_A; order RF39; family UBA660; genus RUG13038. Next base: position 35,344 of record CAMYZQ010000002.1, read on the forward strand.
TTACTATATTGGTAATTATTGCTTCAGTATCTTTAAATAAAGAACCACTTTCACAGTCTCCATATCTAATGGATATTTTATTATATCTAACTTTAGAAAATAATTTATCTAATAAATTAGGATCTTCTCCAGGCCTTATTTGATAAACAATACTTATTGTATATTGATTTATTTCTCCATTTATCTTTTTTACATCTAATTGAGAAATATAATTAGGATAATCATCTAATGTACCTTTATAACTACCTATTATATATCCACCAATATCTAATTCTACAAATGGAGCTTGTATAAGTGCTTTAGAAATATCTAAAGTTGATTTAACTTTTAAAATAGGAGCTTTCTCTACTGATTCAAAACTACCTTCTATTACAGGTTCAGGTATAGCACTTGTACTAGTAAGATCGTTAGGAAAACTAATTTTTGATATTTGATCTTTTATTTTTGTTGAAATATCTGATACAGCTTTCTGTGTCTCAGACATTCCAATTCCTTCTTCATAAACATAATGATAGTTATCAGAACTATATAATTTATTTATACGCTGATGCATATTGACAGTTGCTTGAAGAATTTCTCCTTCGCCAGCACCTGACATTTTTTCATCCCATTCATGAGCATACTTTTTCCTTTTGTCAAACATAGGAACACCAGCACGCTCAAAGGCTTTCTCAAACTCTACTGTCATCTCATCAAGAGTTAGAGATTCATTTTTTAATATACTATTAGCCTTTTTCTCAGAATGTTCTAATTCATATACTAAATATGCTACTTGACCATCTACACTTTTCCAAGAACCAGAAGCAGAATGTTGAGCAGCATATGTCATCATTTTTTCTTTACGACCAAATGTCCATTGACATAAACCTTCAGAACCATTACCATCATAAGAACCACCAGTATAAACTCTTATACCAGATTCTTGTTGCATATTTCCAAGTACTGCACAACATGCTTTATGTGAATACCCATATTTTTGTAATTCAAAATATACTTCAGCACCTGTACCGTATTTAGAAATATACCATTCTTTAGAATGACCAGAAGCAGAAGCCACACCTAAAGGATTTCCAAAATCAATTGGATTGTAAATAAACCCATTAAAATAAGAATTTAAATATCCTAACTTATAAGCCCCAGTTCCTTTCTTACCAGTTCCTGGCTTTAAAGTTTGATTCTTTAGTGGTCCGGAACTCCAACCTGATTGAGATATTTCAATACTACCATCAGCATTAACAGCTTCTACAAAGGCTACGTGACCAGGGTTACCTTCAGATTTACCATTATATCCCCAACAAGCAATCGCACCAGGCTTTGGAACTAAACCACCAGATAAACCCCTATTAGTCATTATCCTATAAAATGAACAAGCATTACCTGCTCCATAAGTCCATTTTAAACCTTGACCAGCCACAGCCATAACTTCGAGAAATCTACCCCAGGCCCACCAAGTACAGTTGCCTCCTGTAGCAGAATTTATTTCAAAAGGATTTAAAGACCCCATAGAAGTATAGTACTTTAAACTTTTTACTTGACTATATTTAGTTGGTCCTACTCTTTTTGAAAACGTATAAGCCATTCATTATTATCTCTATATGTAATGTATGTTTAATTTATCTTGATCTATATCTTTATAGAATAAATGATTAATTGTCCAGTTTAATTTAGTAGTTTCATAATCATCTTTAGGTTTTGGTAAATAAATATCTGTTAATCTAGGATTATTAGAAAAAATAGCTCCTTTTAATTTTGGAACAGACTTAAAAGTAACTTTTCTTAAATTTTTGCAGCCTTTAAATACTGAACTTCCTATCTCTTCTAAAGAAGATGGAAAAGTAATTTCTTCTAAATCTTTGCAACCATAAAATGAAGCATACCCTACAGTTTTTATTCCTTCATTAATAGAAATATTTTTTTCTCCTATCTTTAAATTTGCAAAACACCATTCAGGAATACTTTTTTTAAAATAAGATAAAGGATTAGCTCCTCTACTTAAAAAGAATTGTGTAAAACTAGATAAATAGCCATTACCCCATTCATCTCTCATTTTTTCATAAAATGCATCTAAGTCATTTCTTTTAAGTAGCATTTTATTTTCTTTTAAAATTTTAATAGCCCAATTATTTAATTCTTCAGGTGTCATTTCTCAAATTCCAATCCAGCATTTAGTGATGGCAAATCTAAAATAGTTCCAGGTTTCGGATTAACAAAAGGATTTGTTATTCTATTATAATCGCATATGATCCAGTAATATGTAGGATTATTATAAAATTCTAACGCAATAGTATCCCAAGTATCTTTTTCTTTTACTGTATAAGAAGTAACCTTAGAAAGGTCTACAAATTCTTTCAGCCAATGTCTTGTTTCTAATTGATACTTATCATCTAAATGATTATAATAATAAAATAATCCATTATATCTGGAATAATAATTACTAGTTTTAGCAGTTTTACTTGTTAATACATTCATACTAATGTACCTCCTAATAATCCATTACCACTAGTTCCAGTAGCACTAGATCCTACTGAATCAGATATTCCAGAAGTTTGTCTATATTTTCCACCTACTTTAGGTAATATGCTAGCACTATAAGGAGTTATTTCATTTACTCCAAAAGATATTGTGACCATAGCATATTTATAAACTGCTTTTTCTGCAGTACCATAATTAATTAAAGGTAAATTATAAGTTACGCCTACACTTCCAGTTACTACACCTTTAATATAAATTTCATCTCTTATCTTTAAAGAGACTAAAGGTGGATTAACAATTTTATTAGCTGAATCATAGTCTGGAAGAACTATAGCATCAAGCCAAGTAACTAATGCATCTACAGGATCTTCACCATTTTCAGTTTTTAGCTCAGGATTTAATTCTCTAACTAAATCTCTATGTAGGGTGAAAGTAACCTGTACACTTCTTGGTCCTGAATTTTGATATGAATATATAGGAGCACTTCTACTTAATGGAGTATTCTCTGCAAATGACACTGACATATTATCTGAAATTGCATCAGGGTCAACAGGAATTAAAAATGTCTTATTAATATGATGCAATATTATATAATTTTCAGTAGGTATTCCTAAATTTGATCTTTTTCTTACTTTTATAGCCATTTATTAATTCCCATATGGATAATCATTTATGTACGAATCACTATTTCTAGTAGTATTAATAACCTGCTCTAAGTTTTTAGTCACATACCCTAAATTATCTGTAACAACTATATTATTATAATATCTTCCAACATCGCTCACTAATTTTCTATACTGTGCATACCAGTAATTAGCATAATGATCAACATTAACGTTATATTCAAGCACTTTATCTATAGCAAGAAGTAATCTATCCATGTTATTATTTATACTATCTAAATTATTAATAGCATTCCATAATAAGAACTCTATTAATGTGTCTGAAAATGGAACTGGAATACTTGACGGCATCTCCATCAATTTTAAATTAGATGTGTACAAATAATCTACTAATACTGTAGGAAGCATTTCTACTTCTGAATCATCTAATATTTTTTCTGACTGAGTATTTAAATAATTACCTTCTAATATTACTATACTCGATTCATACGATTTAGGTACTTGAATTAAAAGATATAAATTATCTTCTAAATAATCATATAAAGCACAATTCTCCTCAGTAATATCATAAATATATTCTGCTTTAGTTTCTAAATCATGACTTGCATAATATTTTTTACCAGTAATCATATAAATATCTGAAGTAGGAACAAGCTCATCTTCATCGTTCTTTTCTTGCCAAGTAAATAACTCTTTTTGAATTTTTATAGCATATGTATTATTCATATTAAATTCTGCTACTGGAGTAAGCTGTTTAAATTCTCCATCTTCTAATAAATAATATAGAGTAGGATTATCTTGGAAACCTATAGCAGTATAAAAATCTGTAGTATTTAATAAGAAATAATATTCTTTTGAAGTTATATATTTTTCATTAGAAAATACATAATATGTTGTTGAACTATCATATACGGAACTATTTGTACATTGAATATAATTATCACCTACTTTTGTATAATAAAAAGTTTTATTTCTATTAAATTCATAAGGATCTAACACATAATCCCATACTTCAAATACTCCATTTTCTCTTATATAATAAGTTTCATTTTTATCATATACTGAATATTCATCACATTGTTTCCATAAACAAACTGTTTGATATTCAGGAGAATCATATTCTCTAATTCTATTAGTATCTAATGTTAAAGTTCCATCTTCATAAAGAGCAGTAAAATCCTCTTCATCCATAAACAATGATAAACCTTCAACCCATGTTTCTACATCAGTATAAAATGTTCTATCTTCACTCCAGAAATATCTTTTAGAAAATTGGAAAGTAGAATCTATTCTTCCTGTATCAGGCTCAACACCAACATAAAGAACTGTACTTCCAGCAGTTTCTGGTGTTAAATTAGTAGGTAAATACGTATTTCCAGATATATTATTTTCTAAAGTAAAATATACTATATTAACATTAAAATTATCAGACTGAGTGCACCGTGTCATTATACCATTATCATTATAATAATAATGAGTAGGATCTTCGGCATATACTTCTGAAGTAAGATCTTCAGCAACTATATAATTTCCACTATTTTTTATATAGTACATCATTCTTGGAAGCATAGATGAAGTATTTAATTGATAATAAATATCATTATGAAGATAATCTACTTCTTTTAAACTCTTCTCAAAATATGTAACGTGTTTTGTTTCAGGCACATTATTATATCTTAATATAAAAGGTGCTTTAAATCTTGAATTAGCTACATGTTGAATAACATTGGTTCTATGAAGTCTAATATATTTATTAGTAGCATCCACATTATTTCCAAATCTTGTATTGTTTAGCAATACAAGATTATTATTTTTGATAAATGCTGGAGCAAATGTAGTTACTCCTAAATTATCCATACATATAGTATAATCAGTATTAAATCTAATAGGTACTTTATAGATTTTAGTATTATAATCAGCTGCTGTTCTTTCTACTTTGGTATTAGAAATGTGATGTGCTTGAAGAACCTGATTACTAAAGCAATTATATAATGGCATAAGATTTAAATCATACATATCTCTAAGACTTCTTAAATATTTTCCAAGCCTCTCATGAGTTATTGAATCATAACCTTCTGAATTAGATATGTAATTTGTACAAAGCTTATCATTCTTCTCACCAAAATAATATTCTGTTATTACTTTATAAGCAGCTCTTTCTCCATCAAAACTTATATTCTTATAACCAGTTACTAAATATCCACTTTTGGTACATTTTATTACTTCACATTTATAAACATAGAGTCTATCTTTAATAATAAAGTCAAAATCTCTTACTGTTCTAATTAGAGGTAAATAAGTACTGATTAAAAGATTTTTTATAAAATTTGAAGTTGTAGTAACTTTATTAAATTCTTGTGCCATTATTTTTCCTAATAGTTAATTATGCTTGAACTGTATTTTCACCAGCAGGTACTGCTTCAGTTGAATTAGAAGTAGTATCGTCAAAGTAATCGAATAAAGCTTTATTAAGTACATTATTATCACCAGTAAATGTTGCGAGCATTGCATCTTCATCAGCAAATATACTAGCAAATGATCTGAGTACTTCGTTATTCATACCTTCAACAGAAACAGCAAATGCATAACCATTTCCTTCTTTAAGCTTCATTAAAGTTTTAGATAATTCTTTTAGTATACCTAAAACCTCATCTTCTTCTTCCTTTCCCCAATCAGAAACTGAGGCTTGAGAAGTTTCAATTGTTGAAGCCATAGTTGTTTTAAATGTTTTAAATCCTGAATTAGTGCTAGCTCCAGTAGTAGAATAATATCCTGAGCCTTCTGAACCGCCTTGTAACGGACCAAGTAATCCAAGTAATGAATCATTACTAAAACTACTAATATTACCTAACATATTTATCATGCTTATTCCACCTATTCCAAATTGTGTAATAGCTGGAACTAGTTTAGCAGCATTAAGAGCCTTACCTAAAACTCCACCTGCTTGACTAAAAGTATCTAAAATATCATAAGTAATATCTGCTATTCTATATACTGAATACATTGTATCATTATTAGCTACATTTGAACCAAATGAATAACTAAAGTTTTTAAATAAGTTATCCCATTTCTCTGATACGAATGTATTCTCTGCAACTTTATTTGCAACGGCATCTAAAGTGAGTGATTGTGCTTGACTTGAATTTATAGCTTGAATAGAACTCATCTTACTATACACATTTTGTATAGCCTGCATATCAGAAACACTTAAGTTAAATAAGTTTGAATAAGATGATTTTAATACTAAATTATCCTCAGTATTTCCTGCTATCTCATTTAATAATTCAACTACTGCTGATAATAATTTATGAGTATCTTCAGAACTTAAACCTTGTTGAAGAATATCTGCATAATCCATTCCTATTCTATCCATAGAAAGTAGGAATAATCTTTGCATACTTTCATCATTAGCTAAAGCTGATACATTACCAGAACCTAAAGCATTAATACCAGAAGCTATTGAGCTAACTACATTATCACTTAAACCAGAAGCGTACATAGCTCCTAACCAAGTTTGTACTGTTGAATTAAAGTTAGTTATATCACCTTTAGTTACGACGCTGGAATCAAGAATAGCAGAAGTTACACTATCAAACATTCCTTGAAGATAACTTGCATCCCCAAATAATCTTGAATTTAATAATCTCTTTAACTGTAATTCTACGCCAAATTGATTAATAGAATTTTGTTCACCTAAACGTACTAATCTAGTTAATCCGGCATTTGCTACATCAAATGAAGTAAGAGTTTTATCTTTTATAGTTTGAAGTAATGCTCTCTGCTCTACGTCTGTAACAAGACCTTGACTAGTTAAATCTGCAATTTTATTTAAATAATCAGTTTGTTTTACTAATCTGCTAAAGCCTAAAGATTCTTCAACGTCTTCAGCTATCTTATAATAGTCAATTCCAGAACCTTCAAGACCTGCTTGTATTCTACCATAGTAACTTTCTATAGTAGAAGCTGCTTGATTTATAGACTGTGTCATGCTTTGACGTAAAGCATTTAAGCCTTGACTTATAAGCTTTACTGTAGCACCAACATCAACTAAAGTAGAAACTCCTTTAAGTGTAGTAGTTGAAATTCCTTCTACTGCTCCTTCTAGAGGATCTAAGTCAGGAAAAGCATCAGATAATAAATCAATAGCATTACCTGCTCCTGTTTTATTTCCTACAAGAGAAAGTAAAGAACCACCAATACTTTTTTCACCACCTAAACCTGATAATATGTCTTCAGCTAACTTAGAAGGTTTGAGTTCTGTAGGATCTTTGCCTGATTCTTTTCTTTTACTAGCTATTTTCTTGTCAATTTCTTCTAATTCTTTTTTCTTTTGTCCATAGGATAAATCATTATTTCGAAGAATTGCTTTTTTCTCATCTTCTAAAAGAGCAATACTTTTTTCAAATTCTTTATTTGCTGCTTCTTCTAATTCTTTCTTCTCTTTTAAAGCTTCAGCTTCTTTCTTAGCAGCTTCTAAAGAAATTTTATGAGTACTTTCTACAGATTTTTTAAGCTTTTCAAATCTATCTTCTTCAAGCTTTGCAGTACTTTCTATCTTAACTCTTTCTTCTTTTAATTCTTTTAAATACTTAGCTTCTTCTTCTGATAACTTAGTACCTTTTTCTTGAAGAGTCCTAATTCTAGTTTCAACTTCTTCTTGTTGTCTACGTATCTTAAGAAGCTCTTTTTCCTTTTCAAGAGCATTACTGATAGCTTTTTCTCTTTCAATTTGTTGTCTTAAGACACCATTTGGACTTTTTTCTTCAAAGTTGTCTCTAGTACTCATTAACCACTAACCTTATTTTTGGCAGCATCCATAATACGTTTCTGCTCTTCTAAATCTTTTAATATAAGCTTTAATAAAGCTCTTCTTTCTATAGCTGTAATATTATCTAATTCAGTAAATGATGTATGAATTCTTTTTGATATTTGATATTTTTCTTGAATGATGTTATTCATCATTACAGTTTTAAATTCAGGATCATCAATTACGAGGTCTAAAAAATGTTTGGTTGATATAAAAGGGAAGAAGGTATTCTGTACCACAAACTTTACACTCACTTTCTACATTTAAATCAACACCTATAACACTATTTATTAAATCAATTCTATTAATTAAAGCATTTGTATCAGCGAGAGGAAGATCTTTTATCCACTCTTCTAATGAAAATGTTGTCATCTGTTCATCATCTACTTCTTCTATTGAAGCAAGTATAGTATATAGAATTGTTGGATTTTCTTCAGAATCTTTATGTCTTCTTCTATATTCTTTAATCTTTGTATTAATTCTATCAAGCATTCTTGGAGTCTGAAGAGTTAATTTTACTTTACTTCCTGTCTTAGGTAATGTTAACTCCATTAAATCAACAAGTGACTCATCGTACAGTTTCACTGGAAGCTCGTCTAAAAGAACTTTATTTGTCTGATTAAATCCACAATAAGGACATTTACCAGCCATTTCATATTCATTACCAAAAGTTACTACTCTTAGCATAAATAAAAGATATTGAAAATCACCAAGACATAAATCATATGCAGAAATACCAAGATCTGATTCAATACAATCATCAATGATTTGAGCCATAATTTTTTGACTATCTTCAGTAGACGATAATCTTAACATTTCATGTCTTGTAGTCATACTACTTAAAACAACTTCTGGATTAACTTGTTCTTCGTATACCATTCCCTGAGAAGGTAAAGTAAAAGTTTCAACAATTCGCATATTGTCTGACATTAATAATTATCTCCTTTGTTAGTTATGCTAAAAAAGAGCCAACACAAGAATAGATCCTATGTTGACCCTTAATTTTTTGTTTCAACTGAATCTCATATATTTATATACAACAATCAATAATAAGTTTTCTAAAATAGATTCAATAATAAGTTATCTTTTGAGATTCCATATATAATAATTTAGCATTATTTTATGCTAAATTTTCATCAGACTCTTCTTCTTCAAATTCATTTTCTAAATCGTCAAAAGTAATCTGATCTTTATTATCTTTTCTAAATCTATATTCATTACCTTTCTTGAACTGACCTTTCTTTCTAGCTTCAATATTTGAAGTTTCGATAGTTTCTTCATCAGAATCAAGAACTTCTTCTTCATCATCAAATATACTTAACTGTCTTTCATCATATTCTTTATCATAGACAGCTGGATAAATATATTTCTGATATAATCTTTCATCATGTTGCTCCATATAATTTATGTAATTTAAAATTACAGAAGCAATTTTTATAAGCCATGAAGAATCACTTAAACACAAAATAATATGCTTACAACCAGGTCCTTTATCATCTCCTGGATTTGTTATATCAGCAGGTCTATCTTCAGGTTCTCCAATCAATAAACCTTTTCTTGTTGCCCAATATTTGAATCTATATCTAAAATCAGGACATGTACAGTTAATATAGACATCATCTCTATTAAAAGCTTTCATCAGAGCCTTTAATATCATCTTTCTGTCAACCTGCTCTATATTATTCTTTTTTATATAATCGTGTAATTCTTCTAAAGTACCTACAAATGACATTCTAACTTTATAAATATTTGTTTCTCCTCTAATATCAACACTTACATCAAGCGTATCTGTCTTAAAGAATTTGTCCATATCCATATTATTAAAATGTTTTATTGAAGGTGCTATACTTGATTTTAATCTTCTTTTGTATCTATTACTACCATAATGTTGATTTGAAGGAGCATAATTAGCTCCTTTTTTAGACTGTGTTAATAATGCACTTCGTCTATCTTCTAAAAGAATATTTGTTGACATTTCTAAATACCATATGGCTAGCCAATATTTCTACTGGCTAGCCACATTTTTAATAATTAAATAACTTCGTTGTATGAATCTACAACTGCTCTATCATATTCGATAGTGCATCTAATTCTGCGTGCCCCATTAGCATCTACAGAGAAAGCATCTTCATCAATACTAGAAATCCAGCAGCCATCTAATCTCCAAGTTCTTACAATCTGATTATAATCTGGAGTATATTCAATTAAGTTAGCAGTGACTTTATAGTCTGCTTGCTGACCAACTGTTTGATACATAGGGTTACCAGATCTAGCTTGCCATGCCATAAGAATATCTTTTGTTTCAGCACCTATGAAATCATAGCATTCAAGACTTCCTGAAGGCCAAGTCATAACACCAGCATATTTAATACCAGTATTTCCTCTTCTAACTTCAATAGCGTTTTGACTGAAATGAGGAACTGATGCTGAAGAAACTGAAAGCCTAATCATTTCTTTAGCTTTAGGGAATGTTTTTGTCTCATTACCATAAGCAGCAATATTATTTAATGCATCACTGATAACAAAATCAAAGTTATTACCTCTTTGAATTTCAAATAATTCCTTGTTGTCAGAGAAATGATAAGCACCTACGCTTGTTGCTCTTGCTTGTTGTGCCATTTATTATCTCCTTATTCTACTTCCGCAACAGTTACTTCACTATTTTCTAACTGTACAGTAAGTTCAAATACTTCTACTGAGTTAATAGGAACAATCCTGATTGCTGAAAGAATCTTATATGAAGGAACTGCTTGACCAGTTTCTGGATCAACATTATATTTTACAATACTATAATCAGCTAAAATATAATTTGATACCATTGTATCAAGTAATGGAGTAATTAAATTCTTGAAGCTTAACCATAATACATCTGTATTCTGCTCAAAGAGTAAGCTTTGTGAAGCTTCATATAATCTCTTCTTAATGTCAGAAACTGTATCTCTAATATTAAGGAATGAAGTAGCTTTAGTACCATTAGAATTATTTCTTAATGTTCTATTACCCCAGATACAATATCCATAATTCCTAATATAAGTAATTGGGTTAATCGAAATTGACGATGCACCTAAATTCTCAACATCACCAGGAATGATCTGATATGAATCAGCTACATTGTTTGTTAATGTAAAGTTAGTATGTAATCCTGCACAATATGGAACTGGACCTCTACTTACACCAGATACAGCTAACCAAGGATTGTAGTTCTTTAACTGTTGTGCTAATGCACTTAAGAAGGCTAATGAACCAGGCATTTGAGCTACATTATCTCCTGTACCATAATTATTTGTTGCACCACCTGTAATTGCAGCATGTGTGCATGTGTACCAAGGAGTGAACATAGCACCATATGAACCAACCTCAGTAGTTATATTAGAAAATTCATCTCTAATTCTACTTATTACTGAATAAGTATCAGATGCATAAATTGTTCTATTAGGATTGTTTGTGTGATCGATTAATGCTACAGCATCTTCTCTTTTAGCAGCTAATCTAATCATCTGCTCAGCTAATGGGGAAGTACCATAAACTGCACTTGTTTCATCCTGAGATAATGGACCATATTCAAATGTTGGATATCCACCAGAAGTAATATACTTAACAGCATAATCTCCCATTGAATCAAATGAATAATCAGATTGACCACTTGATTCACCAGCGTCAAAACCATTAAATCTATACTCAAGACCTTTATATAAAGATGTTATTGAAATATCAGCACCCTTATAATATGTAGTACCAGACTGAACTGTTTCATCATCTGTTCTAATATAATTACCTTCAACCTCAATAAACCAGTCATTTGCCATCGGGTTTGCTTCAGCATTCGAAGGATCGTTCATATCTACAGGCTCAAAAGCAGAATTCATTTGCTCATAATAAACCGGAATACCTAATGATAATAGATATAAAGCATATCTATATCCTGGATCAGGATCTCCAGCAGTAGACTCTGTAGGACCTTTAAACATTAATGAAGGTTGTACAGTACTAATATAGTAATCTTTAACTTCTGTCTGAGTCATACCTGACATTTGGAAATCAATAAAAGTATCATCGGTATAAACATAGTCATTACCATACTTTATCATCCAACCATTATCACTAGGAGCCGTAGTTGAAGTAAAGACAAGCATTCCTGCATAACTAGTCTCTGCAGGAAGAGCTGACATAACTACTGTAACTGTATCTTCTACTGCAGTAGCGGTAGCCACATAGTAAATAACACCTTCTACAGGACTCCACTGAGCATCTACTTCTACATTTGTATAGAATCCTGTATTTGTAACTGCTTCAATAGTACTTTCTGCAGAAGCAGGTGCTGTATAAGTTATATTATTCACACCAGCAACTAATGACGGAGTAACCGGTGGAATATAACCTGGAATAGCATATGGAGGGAATCCATACTTTGATTCTGTAGCTATTGGATAAGGTTGATCTGTAGGGAATGTAGGGCAATCATCTACACCACCATTACCAAATAATCTTAAGAATTCATACTTAGAAGTAACTAAAGTTGGAGTTCTAAATAATGTTGCACCATTTTCAAATGTAGGGGATGCACCATTATTACTAAATCCAGGCACATATACCACATCATATGAAGAAAGTGCTTCAACATTAGAAGTATTATCAACTTCTGTTATAATTATTCTTTGCATTTATATTTCTCCATAATTAAACTTTTTAATTAATCTGTTTTGTCTTCTACTATTATTTCAATTTCCGCGTTGCGGTGTTCTCTTAAATCCCATAAATAGGCATCATTTATCATTATCAAGAAAGAAAGTTTAGTATAATTACCTTCTATAAATCTTTCTTTCTCATTTGAATTATCCTGAATTTCAGTATTACCAAACTCTATTCTAGCAGTATGTTTAAAATCTTCATACTCTTTAGTTTTAGGATTATAAATTCTTACTTTAGGAACTTCTACTTCTAATGCAGGATAATTTATAACATTAAATATCAAGTTACGAATAAGAATATCTGCTTCTTTAGCATATCTTGTATATACATTAACTTGATATGAAAGAGATATAGGAATAGCATTTAATATTTCAGCTTGCTTACTATCAGCATTTATATCTTTACCATCATAAGATAATGGTCTTCTTGTAGTACCATCATTTATTATGTTAAAACCCCTATCTCTCTCTATGTAAATCAAAGGAAGTTTTATAGGTTCATCACCTGTTTTATCTGCTATAGTTTCAAAAACTCTTGATGCTTCATTTGGACCATATATTTCTATTTCTGATTTATGAGTCCAAGATTTAAATTTTCTAACTAATGCTTCATCATATAAAAATGTTGACATTCTTACTCCTCACCAGAAGATAAAGCAAAAGCTTCTTCTATTTCATTTTGATCTCTCATATAACTTGTCATAGGTCTTACTTCTTCAGATTCAAATATATTATAATCTTCAGTAGCAGCTATTGCTTCAGCTGTAAGACCATAAGTAGTTTCATCAAATGCATTAGTATATTCTGGAACTATTTCACAGGTTATTGAAGCTGGATAAACCATGCTTGTAGCCATTTTAACTACTCTAAATAATCTTCCATTTCCATCATCAAGACCACTTGGAACAATAAACATACTCCCTTGTTGTAAATTAGGTAAATCATAATCTACATGAATAAAAGAAGAATTTTCATCTAATTCAGACATCCAACCCATTTTTCTTAAAGTTTGCTGTGATGGGTGTTCATCAAATATACAACCAACTAATAAAGGTGGATTATAATTAGCATCTATTTCTGCATATGTAGTGTATTTTCTACCAGGCTTTGGAGATCTGTAAAGAACTCTTATACCTATAAGTTTACACATCTCACGAAAGTACTGCCTCCATTGTCTAGCATCTGGCGTAATTAATATTCCGTATTTTTGATTATCCATATTCATTATCTTTCCTTAAATATTGTCATGCCTTTATAAAAATCTGGATTATCATTTAAAAATGATTCTACTTTATCATTTTTTATACGTCTATTCTTTAAACCATTAGTTACATACGTGGTACCACCACAAGAAGACTTTACAAGTCCTTTTGTGCCTTTATATGGACAAGGATGACCTTGTTTACGCTTATTAGTAGGAAGTCCTCCAAGCTCATATCCATTATACATATACTCATTTAAGTTTTCTTTAGAAATTTTAGTTTCTTTTTTTAATTTTAAATTATGTACAACTACATAGCCCTTAGATTTTTGACTTGTTAAATGAGAATGTCCTATAACATATCCTTTAGACAAATAAATATCCAATTCATTTTTATTAATAAGTCGATCTACTCCATCTTTAGTTACACTTACTTTATTTTTTAAAATATTATTTCCTAACTCAAATCCTAAATCAAGATAGTCTTGTAACTCTTCTTTTAATATAGTATGAACTTCTAGTCCTTTAGAAACTTGAATTCTTCCTTTCATGCTATTACTTATTTGTTTTGATCTACTTTTACTATCACAAAATTCTGTTTGTAATAATTCATAATTAGTTAAAGAATAAATAAAATCTTTATCATCTCCAAATGCTCTTTGAAGAACTAATATATTAGCAATTTTAAACCATTCCTCTTTAGAACATAAAGCTAAATAATAATGAGCTAATAAATGATCTTTTATTAATAGATTAACTTTATTATTTAATGAATTATCTATAGAAATATTATTATGACGAAAATAACATTTAGGTACTATATGATGGGAATGTGTTTTATATTTTTCTTTTATTGTTGTACTATTTCTTTCTATTAAATCTATATATTTATCTAAATATTCATTATTAGTAACTATATCTAAATTTAATAGATAATTCTTTAAAGAATCCATATTTATACCTCTTATATAATATATTTATATAATTTAGCATAAATATAATTTTTTTATCTCTAAAGTATTGTCGATGCTAATTAAAATATTGTCTATGCTGTCTTATATCTGGAGTTAATAGGATACCATATTTTTGATTATTAGTTTCCATTATTATCTCCTACT
>CAMYZQ010000003.1 GCA_947303895.1 uncultured Bacillota bacterium
ACTAAAGATGAATTAGTTGATGCCTTAAACGAAGGTATAAGAACTAAAAATGTTGATAAACTTCAAATGCTTTTAGATCAAGAAAATCTAAATCGTAAGAAAAAAAGAATGAAAAGAAAAGCAGAAGATTCAGAATCTATGGATTATGAACCTGAACATAGTAATAATTCAGATGATTATGATGATTATGACGAAGAATAGTTGATATTCTTAAGAATTATTGATATAATTTAGTTAATAGGAGGCTAATATGAGTAAGAAGAAATTAGTAATAATTATTGGGGCTGCAGTAGTTGTTCTAGCTGGTATTGCAGTAGCATTAGTTCTAATCTTTGGTGGAAATAACGAAAAGAAATTAACAAGTAATTTAACTACACTTGGAAAACAATTCTATGAAGAATTCTATTATCCAAGTCAAGAAAAATCACAAGAAGATGTTAAAACTTTCGTTAAGAAATTTGAAAAGACTGGTATTAAAGTTAATTTAGAAAACATTGCTAAGATTAGTAAAGTTGATAAAGAACTAGTTGATTCAATGGTTAATAAGAAAACTAAAGAAAAATGTGATGCTAAAAACTCTTATGTAATTATTCGTCCAGAAAAACCATATGGTAAGACTAATTACACAATTGAAGTAAATCTTGATTGCGGATTTAATAAATAATTAATAAAAAAATGATAGGTAAATACCTATCGTTTTTTTTGTTTAGATGATATAATTTAAGAAGGTGATATATATGAAATACGTAATGATTAGTGCTATATGGTGTCCTGCTTGTATTATTACTAATACTGCTATGGATAAAGTAGTAGAAGAAAAACATATTACTGTGAAAAAACTAGATTATGATTTTGATGATATATCTAAATATAATGTAGGTAAGATATTACCTGAAATAATTGTATATAAAAATGATGAAGAAATAGGTAGAATAATAGGAGAAAAGAACTATAAAGACCTATGTATGGAGATAGATAAATATGAAAAAGATAATTAGATTATTAATTATAACTTTATTATTATTTATTCCTGCTTTTAAAGGTGTAAATGCCCTTGATATTTATTTGTTTTATGGTGATGGTTGTCCACACTGTGCTGATGAAGAAAAACTCTTAGATTCATACTTAAAATCAAGTGATGATGTAGTAGTTCATAAGTATGAAGTATGGAATAATAAAGATAATGCTAAATTAGTTAAAGAAGTAGCAGATATAATGGAAGTTAAGTTTGTTGGAGTTCCTTATACTGTTATAGGAGATAAAGTAATATCTGGTTATATGGATGATTCTACTACTGGAGAACAAATTAAATCATATATAAATATATATAGAAATGAAGAATTTACTGATAGAGTAGGAGAATATATTAAAACTGGTAAAGTTATTAAAAAAGATGAACCTGATGAACCAAAAAAGAAAGATGAAAAAGTATCTTTTAAAGTATTTGGTAAGAAGTATACTGTTAATCCAAGAACAGTATCATTACCACTTATATCAGTAGTATTAGGTCTAGTAGATGGTTTTAATCCATGTGCTATGTGGGTATTACTATTCTTAATAACAATGTTATTTAATATGAAAGATAAAAAGAAGATGTGGATCTTAGGATTAACATTTATTCTTACTTCTGGACTAGTTTATTTGGCATTTATGCTATCTTGGTTTAACTTAGCATCACTTGTACCTAAACTATCATTATTAAGGTTTATAGTGGCTCTAGTTGCCTTAGGAGCAGGTATATTTAATATTAATAATTATATTAAGTCTTTATCTAAAGATGATGGTTGTGAAGTAGTAGATGATAAGAAAAGAAAAAGAATTATTAATAGAATTATTAAAATAACTTCTAATAAGAAATTTATATTTGCATTCTTTGGTATTATTTTATTGGCTGCTACAGTTAATTTAATAGAATTAATGTGTTCTATAGGTATACCTTTAATATATACTCAAATATTATCTATGAATAATTTAAGTACATTTAGGTATATGATCTATATGCTTATATATATTGTATTCTTCTTATTAGATGATATATTAATATTTATTATATCTATGAAAACATTTAAAGTAACAGGTATATCTACTAAGTATACTAAATACTCTCATTTAGTAGGTGGAATTATAATGCTTATTATAGGTATTTTAATGCTTTTAAAACCTGAATTATTAATGTTTAATTTTTAATTAAAAAAATCACTAAAATACTTTACAAAATAAGGGAAAATTGTATATAATGTAGTTATAAGATAGGAGACGAAAGTTATGGGTAACAGATTTGATTATAATGAAGAAGAAGTATTAAAGATTTTAAGTGACGCAACTAAAACTGATGAAGAGAAAAAATCAGCTTTTGACTCTTATAAAGCTAACTTATTATCAGAAAGAAAAAATGAAATTTTAAATAGATTAAATGAATGCGCTAAAGAGAATCCAATGATTACTCAAGAAAAATATGTTGCTATGTTAAAGAAATATAGTAATGATAATCTTGAAATCCCATTTGATTCTATAGTAGCTGACATTGAAGCTTTTGATAAAGAAATGAAAGCTGAATATGATAAGTATTTAGAAGCAGAAAAAGCTAAAGAAGTAGCTGCTCCAGTTGAACCTGTTGTAGAACCTACTCCAGTAGCAGAAGTAACTCCAGTTTCTGAACCAGTATCTACACCAAATGTTGATGAAAAGCCAATTAATATAGAAATCAACCCTAACAATTTTGATGAAGATATTGTTCCAGATGTTACTCCATTCTCAAATACTGTTGAAGCTAACCCAATCTTTAGTGATAACCAAAAAGAAGTTGCTCCTAATGATTCTAACGATGGACAAAAAGGAAATGCAAATGCAATTATTATCAGTATTATTACTATAATAATTGGTATTGTAATTATGTATTCTATTATTAGATTAAAATAAAAAACATCTTAACGATGTTTTTTTATTTGAATTTATCAATATTAATAATTGGTATTCTACGAGGTATATTAGGGTAGTATGTTGAAAATACCCAATCAACTGTAAATACTGTTATAAGTATTATTATTATAGTTAATAATACTTTTTTATTACATTTATCTATAATCTTTTTTACTGCAGGAACTAACATATAAATAACAATTAATCCTGATAAACCAAATGCTATAGAATATGGTAAACATATTTTACCATTAATATTAAATGGTTTATCTGTATAATTCCACCAAGACATACCATAAGTATATTCCATGTATGTACTTGTTAAATATTCAGATATAGTACATATAACAAAAGACCCCATAAATATAAACCACTTTTTATCCCTATATTCATATAAAAGAATATATATTAAAAATGCTCCTGATCCATATATAGGAAGCCAAGGACCATGTAGTTGACCACAGTTCATGAAATTACCATTTTTCATAAACTCCCATAATATTTCCCAAAACCATCCTATAAAACAGCTAATTAGAAAAAGTAGGTTATATTCCATGAATTTATTTATTCCATTTTTTTTCATGTAATCACCTATAAAAATTATATCATAAATTACTTGTATATTTAAAAAATATGTGTTATATTTAATAAGTAATTTCATGGCGGAATTGGTGAAGTGGTTAACACGGCAGATTGTGGCTCTGTTATGCAAGGGTTCGACTCCCTTATTTCGCCCCATTTGGAAAATAAAAAACGAACTATATTTAGTTCGTTTTTTTATCTTAAATCTTTTATTGCTTTAGTTACTTCGTTAGTAGCTTTGTTTTTTAATCTTTTTTGTTTTGCTTTTTGTTCCTTTGTATAAGGAATAAATCCTTGAATGTATTCTCCATATCTTTCACTATATTCATCTGATGCTTGTAATATAGATTCTGGAGCAATTTTTCCAACCTTTATATGATCAGATCTATCCCATGAGTAATATGATTCTAAGTCATTAGCTTCTTCTGTCATTTGCATTAAATCTTTGTATAAAAATATAAATGGTTTTACTAATCTTAGAACATCGCTTCCAAGAATTCTACCAGCAAGATAATCTTCTTTACCTTTTTTCTTTAATTCTTTATTTCTTTTACTTAGTTTAATATCTAATTCCTTTAGATATTCTTCTATACCTTCATGATTTCTATCAGTTATTCCTTTGATGATTTCAAGCATTGTTATAAGTTTTTTTCTTAAAACTGATAAATAATCATTATAGTAATTTGTTTGAGCTGGATCATACGTATATTGCTCTGAATCCATTCTGTCGAAATATAATTCTTTTGCTTCACTTTCATTGTTAAGAATTTTCCAAAATAGTTCTTCGTCATTTTCTATGAACAATTGATTTAAATAAGCTTTGATTCTATCCTCACTTACATAAATATGTGCATTTCTGATATCATCTTCTATTTCCTCGATAGGTTTTCCTATTTTACCTTCAATATATAATTGTAGATAACTAGTATCGTAATACTTATATGGTGTAAAAGATGAATAATAATTTTTTCCCATAAAACCCTCCTGATTTACTTTTATTATAGCATATTTTTATAATATAAGTGATAATTAATGATATAAAAAATATAATAGGTGATAAGCATGAAAGACAAGAAACGAGTAGATAGATTATATCTATTCTTTTTATTGTAAAAAACAATGTAGTAAAATTGTAGTATTTTTGTAGTTTTCTATTGACAAGTATTTTTTGTGGTGTTATTATCTATTCAAGAGGTGAGGAAAATGGCTAATAAAACTAGTGCTATTAATATTCAAGTAGATAGCGATGTTAAGCAAGATGCAACATTAGTGTTAACAGAATTAGGTTTATCAATGAGTTCTGCAATTAATTTGTTCTTAAAACAAGTAGTTAAGAAGAATGGACTTCCATTTGCAGTTACTAACGTAGTTGATACTAAAAAAATATTAGATGTAGTATGTGCATTAATCATGAAAGATGGTAAATGTTTAATTGCTAAAAGAAACAAAGATGATCATCTAAAGGGTAGATGGGAATTTCCTGGCGGAAGAAGACAAGGTCTTGAAGATGAAAAGAAAACTCTAGAAAGAGCATTTAATGAGGTCCTTGGAATTAAAGCTAATATTAATGATTATTTAACTCATAGTATATGTGAATATCCAGGTCATATAGTAGATCTTAAAATTTATGAATGTGATTATGTAAGTGGAGAATTTACATCTCCAATACACTCAGAATATAAATGGGTTAACATTGAAGAATTATTAGATTATGATTTAGCTGATGCTGACGTAATACTATCTAAATTTCTTATTAGAAAATATATTGAAGAAAGTAGGAATAAATAATGAAAGTAGTAGAAGTAGTAGCAGCAGTTATAAAAAAAGATAATAAGATACTTGGAACTGCTAGAGGTTATGGATATTTTAAAGGTATGTGGGAGTTTCCAGGTGGAAAACCAGAAGTTGGTGAAACAAAAGAAGAAGCTTTAGTCCGTGAAATTAAAGAAGAATTAAATGCTGATATTAAAGTAGAAGATTATATATGCACAGTAGAATATGATTATACTAATCCTGATTTTCATTTAATAATGCATACTTATTTTTGTGAATTATTAAATGATCATATAGAGATGGTTTATCATGATGAAGAAAAGTTAGAACATGAATCAATGAAATGGCTTTCTAAAGAAGAATTAGACTCTGTTGAATGGCTTGGAGCAGATATAGAAATAGTTAATAAGTTAAAAGAATTATTGTAGGAGGGTTATATGGTTAACATAAAAGAATTACAAGATAAAGTATATCAAAACAAAGTAAATCATGGGTTTAATACAACAAATATAGAAATGGAATTTTGTTTAGCTTATGGAGAACTTGGTGAAGCATATATTGCATATTTAAAGAAGAAAGAAGACCTAGGAGAAGAATTAGCAGACGTTATTATATATCTTCTTGGAATATCTAAAATGCTTAATATTGATTTAGAAAAAGAAGTAGTAAATAAAATAGAAAAGAATAGTAAGAGGGTTTATAAAGAAAATTCAAAAGGGGTTCTTGTAAAAGAAGAAGAACTAAACAGCGAGGTATAAAATGAAAAACACAAAAAAATTTTTAGAATTAAAAACATTATTTGAAAATTTATCTTATGATGATTTAGAGTCACTTTATACATTACTTTCATTAACTGGTAAAATTGATGATGAATTTAGTGAAGCAATTGATTCAACATATTTTCCTATGTATAATAAACTTGCAGAATCAGGAGAATTTGAAGGAAGAAATGAATATGATAATTTAACAAGATATCATAATTTTAGTCTTTCAAAAATAATGGATTTATTTAATCGAATGACAGATACACAATTAAATGAAATATGCAAACTTGTTGGTAAAGCATATGGTAAAATCCTTGAAGAATTAAAAACGAATGAGTGCTCAGGTAAAATTGAAATGCTTCCTAAATTAGATGAATTCATAAAGAGATTTAATAAAAGAAAAGAAGCTAAAGAAATACTTAAAAAGCTAAGTAGGAGTGATCAAGTGTTATTTGGGTCAGCATTAGATTTATCAGTTGGATTTGATGTGGGTGATGAAAAAGAAGTATTAAGAAGAATTATTAGTGAATCTAAGTCTAACAAGACGGGAAAACTAAACAATAAACAGCTATATCATATTCATAATATAACAAGTAGCGCTTTAGGGGTTTTAAATTTAGAGGTGTTTGAAGATTTAACATATCAAAGAAGTTTAATAGAAGAATTTAATGGAAGAGTAAGTAAAGAAATAGAAAATAGAAAAGCGGGTAAAGGTGCTAAAACTTTAACTCCATAAATGTAAAAAAGGTGTAATCATATAACTGATTACATCTTTTTTATATTATAATAATATTGGTGAATTATATGAGTATATTTTTAACTGGTGTTTTTATTTTTATCCTTGGTAGTATAGTAGGATGGTTATTAGAAATAGTTTATAGAAGATTTATGTTTGGTAAACTAGTTAATCCTGGTTTTTTAGTAGGACCTTATTTACCTATATATGGATTTGGTTTATTATCTATAACTATATTACATAATATACTTATGAGATTCGATTTAAGTCCTATTGTTGCTATTCTTTTAATGGGAGTAGTAATGACATTAATAGAACTTTTAGGTGGTTTATTTTGTTTATCACAAAAAGTTAAGTTATGGGATTATAGTGATAACTGGTTAAATTATAAAGGTATTATATGTCCTTTATATTCATCTATGTGGATATTAGCAGGAGCTATTTATTATTTCTTCTTATATGATCCACTTATGTATGCTGTTAACTGGTTTAATGATAATATATCTTTTTCATATGTAATAGGAGTATTATCAGGATTCTTAATAATAGATTTCTTTTATTCATCTAAGTTATATATTAAGATTAGAAAATATGCTAAGAAGAATAATATTGTTGTTAGATATGAAAAACTTAAAGATCATATTAAAGATGAAACTAAAAAAGCAGAAGAAAAATACTTTTTCTTGTTTCCATTTAGACAAAGTAGAAAGTTAATAGAATATCTGGATAGTTATAGGGATAAGAAATAATGAATGTAATAGATTATATTAAAAAATATGGAGATTATTCTTTTAAAGAGAAATCATTTAATGAAGTAGATAATGTAATATTATCTCTTTTGTCGTATATAAATTTTTCTAATATAGTATCTAATAATAATAGAAATAAAATAAGATTAGAGGATGTTGCATTAGATTTTTTAACTATTAATAGTAATACTGTAATAGAGGATGTGCCTGCTGTTAAAGATGCTATTAAAGTATTAAAAGAAGTTAAAAGTACAAAAAGATATAGAGATATTCTTTTATATAATTATAAGTATGTTTCGTCAGATGAAAGTCAATTTTCATGTGTTACTTTTGAGTTAAATAAAAAGGTTGTATATGTTGGCTTTGGTGGAACTGATAAGTTAATTAGTGGCTGGATAGAAGATGCTAAAATGAGTTATGAGTATCCAGTAACGGCTCATATTAATGCAATTAAGTATTTAAATAGATATTTTATGTTTAATAGAAAGAGAATAATACTTGGTGGACATTCTAAAGGAGGTAATATTGCATTAGTAGCAGCTCTAGAATGTAGAAAGAATATTTATAAAAGAATTCTAAATGTATATAGTAATGATGGACAAGGTTTAAGAAAAGAAGATATGTTAAGTCCTAGATATCAAGATCTAGATAGTAAATATGTTCATATATGTCCTTATAATTCTATTATAGGTATGCTTTTATATCATGATATGTATTATATAAGTGTTGATTCTGATAAACCAGTTGGTTTTTCACATAATGTTACTAGTTGGCAAATAGATGATGATAAATTTCAAACAAGAGAAGTAAGTAAATTTAGTAGAATTCTAGATGAAGGATTTACTAAGTGGTTAGATAAATATAGTTATGAAGATAAGAAAGAGTTTGTAGAAAGTGTTGATAAACTTTTAAAAGATAACGGAATAGTTACAATAGTAGACTTTAAAAAGAATTTAAAACTAGTATTTGAAGTAGCTAAGAGTGCTAAAACTATGAATCCTAAAGTAAAAGAAATGACTATAGAACTTCTTAAAATAATAGTATCTCTTAACATTGAAAACAAATTTATGTAATAATTAGCACTCTCTATTGACAAGTGCTAATGATAGTGCTATACTTTAATTATGGAGGTAATAATCCACAGGATTTTATCTTAGTAACGAAGGGAGAGATGTTTTATGATGTTACCAGATAGATTTTTTGATGATATGTTTTTAGACGCTCCAAGAGCTCCAAAGGAAAGAATGGATTGTGATATCTACGAAGAAGATGGTAAATACGTTGTAGAAGCTTCAGTATATGGATTTGATAAAAATGATATCAAGATAGAAACTGAAGATGGATCTATTATTATTACTGCTGAAAAACATGAAGATGAAGTAGATAATAGTAATAAAAAATATCTAAGAAGAGAAAGACATTCTTCTTCAAGTATTCAAAGAGCATTCTACCTAGGTGATATTGATGAGAGTTCTATTAAAGCTTCATTTAATAATGGAGTATTAAAAATAGAAACTGCTAAAAAAGAATCAGAATCAAATAGAAAACAAATAGATATTGATTAATAAAAAACTGGTTAAATACCAGTTTTTTTGTTATAATTATTTATAGGAATAGAGGGTGATATAATGCTAAACTGGATTCAAAATACAGTTGATGTAGTAACAAAATATTTTATTTCATTTGGTCCTTTAGGAGGCATGTTAGTTATTATATTAAGCTCTATTTATCCACTGGTTTTTCCTCTTGGAGTACATATAGCTTTTAATGTATCTGCTTTTGGTATTTTTATTGGAATTGTAATATCTTATATAGGTACTTTAATAGGTTGTAGTATATCATTTCTTTTATTTAAAAAAGTAGATACTAAGTTATTTAAAAGATTTAATGAGAAAGAAAAAGTTAAGAAGTTAAAAGCTAAAATGAAGAAAATATCTATTCCTTCATTAGCAGTTTTAACAGCTTTACCATTTACTCCTGCTTTTTTAGTTAATATATCTGCAGGATTATCTGGTATGGATACTAAAAAATTTATTATAGGTATTACTATTGGTAAATTACCTATGGTTATATTTTGGGCTTTTGTAGGTAAAAGTCTTATGGAAAGTATAACTGATTGGAAGACTATTTTAGTAATTGTAGTTATGTTAGTTATAACATATGTTATAAGTAAAGTATTAAGTAAGATATTTAAATGGGAGGTTTAGTATGGAATATATAATTATTGGATTATTAGTTGTCTTAATTATATTAACTGTTATTTCTTTATTTAAGAATATAAATGAAGGTAAAATAACTGATAAAGTTAATGATATGCATGTTAATTTAACTAAGGAACTAGGAGATTTTAAAACTGATATTAATAGAAACTTCAATGAAGATTTTATTAAGATGAATGAAAGAATAGAGAATAGACTTAATCAAATAGATAATAAAGTTAATGAAAGATTAGATGTTAATTTTGAAAAGACTAATAAGACTTTTGGGGATGTACTTGAAAGACTTAGTAAGATTGATGAAGCTCAAAAGAAAATAGATAGTTTATCATCTGATATTGTATCTCTTCAAGGAATACTTACTGATAAAAAGAGTAGAGGTATCTTTGGAGAAGTTAACTTAAATCATATTCTTGCATCTGTATTTGGAGAAAAGAATGATAAAGTATATAGAACTCAATTTTCATTTGATAATAATACTATCGCTGATGCAGTAGTATTTGCTCCAGAGCCATTAGGTTTGGTAGCAATAGACTCTAAGTTCCCTTTAGAGAACTATAGAATTATGGTAGATAAGAAATTTGATAAAGCATCTAGAGATACTGCTGAGAAATTATTTAAGCAAGACGTTAAAAAGCATATAGATGCTATTGCAGATAAATATATAATTCCAGGTGTTACATCTGATCAAGCAATTATGTTTTTACCTGCTGAAGCTATATTTGCAGAACTAAACGCATATCATAATGATATTATTGAATATGCTTATAAAAAGAGGGTATGGATTACATCTCCAACTACATTAATGAGTACTTTAACTACGATAGAAGTAATTATTAAGAATAGTGAAAGAGATAAATATGCCAAAGTTATTCAATCAGAACTTAGTAAGTTATCAGTAGAATTTGGTAGATATAAAGAAAGATGGGATAAATTATCTAGAAGTATTGAAACTGTTTCTAAGGATGTTGAAGATATCCACATAACAACTGATAAAATCACTAAGAGATTTGATAGTATAAATGGCGTTGAAATAGAAAAAATAGAGGATTAATTTTAAATAATAAAAAAGAGAAATTGTTTTCTCTTTTTTTCATTATATGGTATAATAACTATATATATAATAGTATAGGGAGTGTGTATACATGGAAAAGATTAAAAAAGGTTTTTGGAAAACCATTGATTTTATTTATAAACACAAAGTAATAGCATTCATTATAGCTTTTACTATAGCAACTTCATTTATTCTATATGGCGTATTTGCTACAGATGATGAATATGAAAATAAATTAAAGATCAAAGAAAATAGTGCTGTAATTAAAACTATTACAGATGCTCATGCAGAACTTGATGCTGATACTGATACTCATGGTAAAGATGCATCTGCTTCTAATGGAGTACTTAGAAACTTTGATAGTATTACATATAATGTAGAATATGTTTTAGACCATAAGACTGAAACATTAACTACTCCAATAGAAGGTAGAAATGTTGTTGTAGACGTTATTGTTCCAAAGAATATTAATGCTACATTAACATCTACTGGTGGTGATGGTAGTATTACTACTAAGACTTTGGGAGACAATTATAACTATTTCCATTTTGAAATGCATAATATTCCTACATCTAGTACATTAAGTCCATCATCATTTAGTTTTACTTTAGAAAATGTTAATACTCAAACTGTTGGTGCTAGCTTTACTCCAATAATTCTTATGAAGGAAGCTACAGATTCAGATAGTAAATCAATTGATGAATTAACTCCAGATGAAAAAGAAGCATTTGCTGCTAATCCTGCAGGAAATGTTACTTGCCCTAATACTGTTACTAACTGTTTAACTACAATGACAGGTACATATAATTATGATGTTGAGGTATATCAAGGAGCTCCTTTAACTGATAGTGTTGGACAAAAAACTTATCCAATAGGTGTTGGTGTTAAAGTTGAAAAGACTGTTGGTATTTATGTTCCATCTAGTGTTTCATTCAACGTTAACTGGGCTTCAGAAGATGCTAGTGTATTAAATCTTCAATATGTTGAAGATTCTATGGCAGCATATAAAGACCCTTCAAAACAATATGCAATTTTCTATGATGGTATTAATGAATTACCAACATTAGGTAATACACTTACATTTGAAAATAATTTATTAACTATTAGTAGTTTAAAATATGATGGTAATACTTCGTTTGTAGGTTCTGCTTCATTTGAATTAAAGGCAGGAAGATCTGCAACTGATAGAAATGATAGAACATTTAATGTGGCTGCAACTAACCTTGTTGTTCCTGGAACAGATTATTCTAAATTACAAGGTGGAGCTGTTACAGTTACAGATTATTATGAAAAATTTGTTGGAAGCTTTGCTTCACAAGTTGATATATATGCTGGTGAAGTATCTAAAGATCCTGGAGATGCAACTCCATTAGTTCCTGGTAATGCATACTTAAACTATAATCAAAGATTTAGAGTAGTAGAAACTATTGCTTATGCTACTGATGGTAAAGGTGATGACTTATCAGAATTAGATAACTATATTAAAATTGATCCTACTGCATTCTTAATTACTAAAGAAGATAGTGGTATAGTTGGTGCTCCAATGGCTAGTTTAAAATATGGTCAAGGTGAGTGGACGTCTGAATACTTTGATTTAACTGGTGTTGCTGGTTGCCCTACATCATTTAATGGATTAACTACAGAAAATATTATGAATCTATATGGTGGACCATGTATAGTTGAAAAGACCGGAGAAAATAGTCCATTTGTATGGAGTTTACAAGATGAAGATACATCTGATCTTCCAATAATAATTGTTAAAGCTATATTTGGTGATCAAACTTCTGATGAGATGAATGCTAATGCTTCATTAACAGCTAAAGTATCTTTAGCAGGCAAAATTAGAAAGAACCAAATTGGTTTAATTGATCATTCATATCAAATATCTACTTTATCAACAGGATACTTTAAGAATCCTCAAACTAATAATTTAGATTTATATTATTTATCAAAGAATATTAATACTAGTGATGTTACTAATGCTAAGAATGCTAATAACTATGTAAAGAGTAATTATAGTTTTGAAAATAGATTCTTAATTGCTAATAATAGTAATCCATGTAATGGTGAAGCATTATGTAATATCTCAGGTGATACAGTTCATATTATGGGATTTAGAGTTAATAATCCTTCAGTAGTATCATACTTTAATAATTATCCTAAAACTTCATTCTATGATTATCCAATTGAATGGAGAATTCAAGTAAGTGCATCTTCTGATATAGATACTATTGAGTATGATCATGCAGCAATTGCTGTTACTATTCCTAAAACATTAAATTATTTATATGCAGAAATCTTAGTAACTAATGGTGATAGTTCTAAGAGAATGGAAAAAACACCATCTAGAGTTATAGATGATGATCCTGGATATACAATTTATGTATATGATTTTGCTAAAGATGAAATAACTAATGGAACTGTTAATACATTATCTATATTCACAGATATATTCATGAATACTAAGTCAGGAACACAAGTTCAAGTTAGTGCATCTGCTGATATGGAAGGATATATAGTTGATAATAGTGATATTCATAGAATATTAGATAATAGAACAACTAATCCATATAAGACTACAACTTCTGATACTATTACACTATATAACAGTGCTTATATTAGTACATTTGGTAATGCTGCTCCAAGATATATTGAAAAAGCAGAACCATATACTTATACTATGAAAGCTTATAATAATTCAAGTGATACAAGTAATGCAGGCTATGCTTATGAAAATGCAACATTATATTATATGCTTCCATATATTGAAGATTATAACTATAAGTCATATAACAAGAAGTTTACTAATGCTACTTATAAAGTTAAGATTAATGATAATTTAACTGGTTATACAGCATACTATACAACTGATACTGCTACTAACGTAATTAGTGATATTAATAATTTAACTAATTCTGATAATGCTACTAACTGGACTAAATGGACTAATCCAACTACTGAAGTAGAAGCTACAGCTGTTAAGATTGTTAAAGATGAAAACTGGGATATTGATACATACTTTGTTTCTGAAAACGGAGTTAATGTTATTGTTACACCAGTTAAGAATGCTCAAGCTGATGCATATTATAATGGATTTACTTTAGCAGTTGATAGACCTGCTGGATTTGCTCCTGAATGTGATGGAAGATATGATGAAGATCCAGAAAGACCATGTGATCCAAATGCATTAAGTAGAAGAATATTCTTCTATTCATCAGAATCACTTGTAGAAGTTTATAGTAGACAAATATCTGGATTTGTATTTGAAGATTATAACTATAGTGATATCTATGAAGTTGGTGAAGACCAAATGAAGGATATAGTAGTAGAGTTATATAAATTAAATAATAATGAATATAATCCTGATGATGCAGCAAATCCAAATGCATATATTAATTCTGAAAATGATGAATTAATAGCTACTACATCAACAGATGCTAATGGTTCATATATATTTACTGGATTAAATACAGGTAACTATTATGTATTATTTAGATATGATGGTAATAAATATACACCAAGTAATAAATATGCTGGTGGAGAAAGTAATAGACAAGTTAATTCTAAGTCTATAGCTAAGAATCAAGCTGATAATGAAGCTGTTTCTGATATTCTTACATTAACTAGTCAAAATGGTTCTGAAAATAAGAATTATATAAACTTAGGATTAAGAATTAGAAAAGACTTTGCTGTAGAAATTAACAAGTATATAACTAATATTGTTCAAACATCTAGTCAAGGTGTTAAGACATATGAATATGAAAAGGCTACTAAAGTTAATATAGATATTAGAAATATAAGAAATACTAAATTTAGAGTAACTTATAGTTTTGATATAGTTAATACTAAATACTTCCCAGGTTATATTGGAATAATTGCTGACTTAGTTCCAGCAGGTATGACATTTGATGGAAGTTTAGAAGAAAATAAAGACTGGACAATTTATGATGGAGTTTTATATTATACAGGACTTCAAGATAAATTATTATTACCAGGAGATAGACAATACTTTAAATTAGTACTTGATTTAGATACTAATACAGGTGGAACATATACTAATATAGTAGCTGCTCAACAACCTATATTAATGGGTGAAAAAACATCTGGTGTTGATTTTAATTCAATTACATTTGAAGATGCTAATCCAGTAGAAACAACTGATCCTAATACTGGTACTGATACAGGTAATACTGGATCACAAGGAAATAACGGAGAGTAGGTGATTAGTATGAAGAAGAAAAAATTACTATATGCCTTAGTCTTATTATTAGTGATTGCTATACCATTTACTGTTGTATTTGGTAAGAAAGCAGGATTAAACTTTAATTTCTTATCGAAATTAATGGGTAGTCCTGCTCAGGTAGTCTCTAATACATATAGATATAATAATGTATCATTTTCTATGAAAGATATATGGGATTCTGAGTCTACTCCTACATTCTATATAGGACCAAATGAACATACAGGTATATTAAGATTACAATATATACACGAGGCTCAATCATCTGATGGAAAATATTATCATGCTTATTGTATAGATAGAGGTATTTCTATAGATGATGAAGGTCATCCTTATATGGATGCATATGTTTATGATGATAATTTTGAAGGTTTAACTTCTAAAAATATTGATGGAGAAGTTACTGCTACACTTACTGCAGAACAAATTGAAACTCTTCAAGATATCTTAGCTTCAGGATATCATTATTCTGAAGACCATACAAAATCAATTGATAGGATTAGTACTAGAGCAGAAAAAGAAAAAATATTTGTTAAACAAATACTTGTTTGGGAAGTAATGGGTGGAGGAAGAACTGGATTACAAGATGTTCCTGAAGCTTGTTCTATGGCTTCCAACTGTTCATATAATGTTATTATTTCTCCAAAGAGTAATTTACTTAGAGAATATAAAGCTGCTCTTCAAGCTGCTAGAGAGTATAGAAGTAAAAGAAAAGCTGAAGATACTTATGCTCCAGCACTATTCAAAAACTATACTATGAGATGGGATTCAAAACAACAAAAGTATACAACAGGTGTTATTAGTAATGCACTTGGTGGATTTACTTCTAACTGCCATCCTGTAGATAATGATAATGTACAAGTATCTGTATCTAATGACCATGCTACAGTTACTTCAACTGTACCTGTTAATAATGTAACTATTAATTGTAGTTATGTTGTTGGTAGTGGTACAAGTAAATGGTGGTATTATGATTTCCCTGAACATAAATGGTGGCAAAGAATTGTTAATGGTGAAGGTGGTTCAACACATACTGCATCGTTTACTGTAGGAACTGAAGAAGCACAATTATATATTGTTAAATATAATCAAGAAGGATCTAGAATTAATGGTTCTAAATTTACTTTAACGTTAAAGAATGATCCGTCTGTTAAGATTAATATTAATGGAGATACTAGTAAAGTATCATTAGAAAGAAGTGGTGTATATATTCTTACTGAAACTGATACACCATTTGGATATGATACAATCCATCAAACAGAGTTAAATATTAATCTAAATACTAGATCTATTAGTTCATCTAATACAGGTGAAGTACAAGCAACATTTAATGATAATGAACATGCTTTTGAAGTTAAAGTAGTTGATAATTATAAAGCATTTAATATTAGTAAGGTTAATGAAAGTAATCAACCATTAAAAGGCGTTACATTCAAGATTTATAAAGGATCTAACTTTAATACTGAAGTTAAGTTTAATAAGAGTAACAATGTGTATAGTTATTCTACTAATGGAAGTGTTTCAAGTATTGTAGACAATAATTATTCTACATATACAATTAGATTCCTAGAACAAGGTATTTATAAAGTAGTTGAAACTGATACTCCTAGTCCATATGTACTAGCTTCTAAAGAAGAAGATAGATCACATTATATTAAAGTAGGAGATAAATACGATATATTTGATTGTAAGAATGATTCTACATGTAAGAATGCATCTTTAACTGTTAATAATACATTAACATTTAAGAACTATATAACTAAAGTTAATATTATTAAAACTGGTAATGGAGGTCTTCCTTTAGCAGGTGTTAAATTTGTATTATTAAATGAAGGAAAAGATAAGTATTATAAAGCAAGTAGTAATAATGGAGTATATCAATATTCTGGAACTGCTAATGAAATAAGTGGTGCTACAGTATTTATTACTGATTCTAATGGTAATATTAGAATTAATAGTCTTCCTGTTGGAACATACTATATAAAAGAAATAGAAACTATTGATCCATATGTATTACCTGAAGGTGATGCGGCTTATACTAAGTTAGTAGTAGATATGAAATCTAACGGACCTACTGTTAATAACAAAACATCATGTTCAGAAGGTATTTCTAATGCTACTAAAGAGTTTAACTTCTATAAAGTAGATGAAAATGGTAATTACTTATCTGGTGGAAAATTCAAGATTCAAAGATTTAATGATGATACTAATAAATATGAAGATATTAAACTAGTATCTGTAGAAAATGAAGGTCAATATCAAGAAAAAGCAAATGTATTTAAAGAAGATGAAGATGGTAAAGTTCAATTTACTTTATCTCATGGTATTGCTACATTTGTAGATATGACTCCAGGAACTACATATAGAATACTTGAAATTGAAGCTCCTAAAGGATATGAACTTGCTAATGTAGATAATAGTGCAGTTATTAAACTAGATAGAAAAGGTTATGCTAAAGGATCTGCTACTATTATTAACCAAACTAAGAAATTAGAGGGCTCTACTGCACAAGCTGAATTAATAATAGAAATTCAAACTGGTAGAAAACTAATTAGATATGGTTTAATTATTGCAGGTACATTAATTCTTATTGCAGGATTAATGATTGCATTAATATATATATCAAAAAAGAGAAAATAATTTCTCTTTTTTTTATTTATATGTTATAATCTTTATCGCAAAGGGGAATATTCTATGGAAAGATTACAAAAAGTTATTGCTGCTTCTGGATATGCTTCTAGAAGAAAAGCAGAAGAATTAATTATAAACGGTAAAGTAATAGTTAATGGAGATGTAGTAACAGAACTTGGAACTAAAGTAGATCCTAAAGATATTATTATAGTAGAAGGTCATTCTATTTCTTATGAAGAAAAAGAATATTATATGCTTAATAAGCCAAGAGAAGTTATATCATCTGCATCTGATGATAAAGGAAGAAAGACCGTTGTAGATTATATAGAAACTGATAAGAGAATTTATCCTATTGGTAGATTAGACTATGATACAACTGGTTTAATATTACTTACTAATGATGGGGATTTTGCTAATAAAATGATGAAACCAAGTAATAATATTACTAAGACTTATTTAGCTAAATTAGATTCTATTTTAACTAAAGAAGATAGTGAAAGATTACTTAAAGGTTTAGTTATTGATGGAGTTAAATGCATACCAGATAGAGTTAAATTAAAAGATATAGATAAGAAAACTAATAGATGTTTAGTAGAAATATCTATTCATGAAGGTAGAAATCATGAGGTTAGAAAACTATTTGAAAAACTAGGTTATGATACATTAAAATTAACTAGAATAGCTTATGGAACACTTAGACTAGGTAATCTTAGATCTGGAGAATATAGACCTTTATCTAAAGGGGAAATAAACGAATTATTACAGTTAATAAAAAAAGAAGATAATTAATCTTCTTTTTTTTCTTCCTTTACTTCTTCAATAGCAACTCCAGGACATACGTTCTTGAATTCTTCTATTTCTTCTTTGTTTTCTTCAGTTATATTTTCGTTTTTAACTTCGATATCTCCTTCATCGTTAAATTCAAATACATCTGGGAAATTAGCATGACACATTCCACATTTTAAACATTTATTATTATCTACTTTTAATTTCATTTTTTTATCTCCTTTAATCAAATTATAATCAATTAAAACCCATTTGTAAATAATTAAAAAATATGTTATTATTTATATAGTAAAGTAGGTGATTATATGAGTTCTAGAGTTGAGAAATATTCAAGTAATGCTACTACTAGTAGTAGACAATCAAGAAATAAACAATTATATGAGGATTTATATAGTGATACTAGTTATTCTAATTCTGTTGTTTTAGATGATTCTAAAACTATAGATATAGATAAGATTAGAGAAATTTTAGAAAATGAAAAGAAATATCAAGATAAGAAGAAATATAATCCTACAAGTGATTTATATGCCGATTTAGAGAACATTTCTACATCAGCTGATATAGATAGGGTATATGATATAAACGAGGTTTTAAAGAGTGCTAAAAGCAGTCGTGATATATTTGAAGATGCAAATGAAAGAAGAAAGATTCAAAGTAAGTTTTATAGTCATATAGATATAGAAAAAGAATTAGAAAAAACAAAAGATGCTTATGATAAACTTCTTCATGAAGAAACAGAACTTCTTGAACTTATGAATACCTTAACTAATGCTACTAAAGAAGATTTAGCTATGTCTATGTTTAGTGATCTAACTGATGATGCAGTTAAAGGTAATACAGTAGAAGTTAAACAAATAGATGATAAATCAGGAACATATAATTCAAGTACATTTATGTTTGATACTAAAGACTTTGATGATGAAATGATTCAAGATGAAGCAGAAGAAATGAAGAAATCAAATACTTTAACTAAAGTATTAATAATAGTATTTGTATTATTATTTATAGCTGCTGCAGCATTCTTTATTTGGAAATATATTTTAAAATAGTCATTTGACTATTTTTTTGTTATAATTAAATTGGTGATATAAATGACAGTAAAAACAGAAAAATATGAATATAAAATAATTAAAGATTATAGAGATGCCTTTGATAAAGAAGAGTTCTTAAATAGATATACTGACTTTTTTGAAATATATGATTATATAGTAGGGGATTATGCTTACGGTAAACTTAGATTAAAAGGTTTTTATGATGATAAAAATAATAAAGCATCTAACATAAATAAGTTTAGTAAAGTCGATAAATATATCGAAGAGAACTGCGCTTATGGATGCAAATATTTTATTGCTAAAAAAATGTAAACATGTTATAATTTATATAGTAGGTAGGTGTTAATAAATGAATGAAAATTTATTTTATGTAATAAATGAAGATGGTACTCCAGTTAATGCTAGAGCACTTATAAAATTTAAATTAAACGATAATGACTATTTAGTATATACATATAATGAAATCAATGAAAATGAAATGATTAAAATATATGTTACTGGAATAGCATTAGATTCATATAAAGAAATCTCAAGTGATGATGAATGGAATAATGTTAAAGATGCCTTAAAGGTATTTGCTAAAGATCCAAGTCCTCTTGGAGATAACTTTGTATCTAATATTAAAGTTCTAGGAGAAGAAATCTCTATTAGAAAACCAAAGAAACTATTAGTTTCTCAAAAGTTTGCTAATACACTTGCTTCTAAGTATGGTGATGAACCTGCAGGTGAACCAAAAACTATGGAACCTGTAAAAGAAGAAGCTCCAGTAGTAGAACAAAAAACAACTGAACCAGTTGTTAATAATTTATCTGAGAATGAATTAAAACTTGAAAAAACAATCAAGATACCTACATTTGAAGAATTACAAGCTAGATCAAAAACTATTCAAGATGCTATGAATTCTGTTACTAAAGAAGAAATCAAAAAACCAGTAATGGAAGAAAAAACTGTAGTTTATGATCAAAAAGTAAATAATAAAGATTATGAAGAACAATTTAAAAAGGATGTTGAACCAGTTTTATTAGATGTTTATGCTAAACAACAAAAAAGAATCGAAGAACTTGAGGAAGAATTATCTAAAACTAAGTTTGATTTATTTGAAAAACAAAAAGAAGCTTTATCTTTAAATAATGAAAAAGCTGCTCTTCAAGAAGAAATCGATAACGTTAATAAAAAGATGGATGGAATCCTAAATGTAATTCAAGGAAATAAAGAATAACTAGTGTAAAAGCTAGTTATTTTTTGTTGATATATAAAGAAATAATATGATATAATATTATTAGAATAGAGAAGTAGGTGTTTAGATATGGGAGATAAAATAACTTTCGCTGAAAATAGTAAGGCCAAAGCTTTAGCTAAAAGAATCGATGAAGAACTAGAAAAAGGAACTATTAGTGAAGATTTAGTAATGTATTGGATAAAATATAAAATCCATAATCAAGATGATAAATTTGTATATACAGAGTATCCAGATTATGAGGTAGAATTTGATGATTTAGTTCAAATTAAAGATGAAATATCTTATGCTGCTGTAATTAAGAAAGTTTTAGAGAAACAAAAAACACCACTTAAAAAAATGGCAGATAGTATGAGTAATCCTGCTTCAGAAGAATTAACACCAACTCGTGATATGCTTGCTCCTACAGTGATTATGGATCCTGTAGATCCAAATGCAACTGCTCAAACTAAAGAAGAAACTACTGATACTGTAGAAGCACCAAGTGCACCTAGTACAGTTACTCCTGAAGTACAAACTATGGCAAATAAGCAAGTTAAAAAACCATTAACGCTTGCTAATAAATCTAAGGCTAATAGTCAGGCTGGATTTGCAGAAGTAATAGCTCTTGCAGTAGTAGTCCTAGTATACGTTGTTATTATTGTAAATTTAATAATAAGACTAAAATAAACATATTTTAAATATGTTTTTTTTATTGTATAATTTAGTTAGGAGGTATGCTTATGAAAGTTTTATCAGTTAATGCAGGATCATCATCTTTAAAATTTAAATGTTATGAAATGCCAGAGGAAAAAGTACTTGCTTCTGGAGTGTTTGAAAGAATTGGTATTAAAGATGGTTTTTATACAATTAAAGTAAATGGAGAAAAAAGAGAAAAGAAATGTGATTTACCAGATCATAGAGATGCTTTCTCTAAATTAATGAATGAATTAATTAGATTAAATGTTATTTCATCATTTGATGAAATAGAAACTGTAGGACATAGAATAGTTCAAGGAGCAGACCATTATAAATCATCTGTTATAGCTACAGATGAAGTAGTTAAAGATGTGTTAGATTTAGCTAGTTTAGCTCCACTTCATAATAAAGCTGCTGCTACAGGTATTAAGGCTGCTAAAGAAGTTATTAAAGGTGCAGTACATGTATGTGTATTTGATACAGCGTTCCATCAAACTATTTCTAAAGAAAGATATTTATATGCTTTACCACTAGATTGGTATACTGAATATCATGTTAGAAAATATGGTGCTCATGGAACATCACATAAATATATTACAGAACATATGAAAGAAAAATTAGGCTCTAATAAGAAACTAATTATATGTCATATTGGATCAGGTGGATCTATATCTGCTGTTAAAGATGGTAAGTGTATTGATACTTCTATGGGATTTACTCCAAATGCAGGATTAATTATGGGTTCTAGATGTGGTGATATAGATGTATCTATAATTCCATATATTATGAGTAAAAAGAAATATACTAAAGATGATATAGCTATGGTTATTAATAAAGAAAGTGGTTTACTAGGTTTAACTGGAGAATCAGACATGAGAGATGTTAGAAAACTAGCTGATGAAGGTTCAGAACTTGCTAGAACAGCATTAAATATGTATGTAGATAGAATAGTAGATTACATAGCTAAATATTATTTTGAATTAAAGGGAGTAGATGCAATTGTTTTAACCGCAGGTGTAGGAGAAAATAATGCTGCTACTAGAAAAGAAATACTAGAAAGACTTGACTTTTTAGGAGTAAAAATAGATAATAGTGCAAACGAAGAAATTCTAGGATATAAAGATGTTCATGAAGGAGTAATAACTACTGAAGATTCATCTATTCCAGTATACGTAGTTCCTACAGATGAAGAAGTAATGATTGGAAGAGATGCCTATGAATTTGCTAAATAGAAAAGAGAATAAAATGAAAAAAGAAATATTAAAAAAGATAGAGGAGTTTGATACTATTGTTATAGCAAGACATATAGGAGCTGATCCTGATGCTCTTGGTAGTTCGTTAGGTCTAAAAGATCTAATACTAGATAATTATCCTAAAAAGAAAGTATATACTATTGGAGTATATGCTTCTAAATTTAAATTTATGGGTAAACTAGATAACATAGATAATCTAGATGTATCAAATGCATTATTATTTGTGCTTGATACTCCAAATCTAATAAGAATAGATGGTATTACTAACATAAATGAATTTAAATATGTTATTAAAATAGACCATCACCCAACAATAGATAAGTTTGGAGATATATCTTGGGTAGAACCAGAGGAGTCATCAGTATGCCAAATGATATTAGATTTTGCATACTCAAATAACTTAAAGGTTAAAAAAGATGCAGCAGAAAAGTTCTTCACAGGAATAGTTTCTGATACTGGAAGATTCTTATATGATTATACAACTCCAAAAACATATGAATTAATTGCTAGATTATTAACTGAAAACAAGATTAATACATCTG
The DNA here is from genome assembly GCA_947303895.1 of uncultured Bacillota bacterium. Classification (GTDB taxonomy): domain Bacteria; phylum Bacillota_I; class Bacilli_A; order RF39; family UBA660; genus RUG13038. Next base: position 23,213 of record CAMYZQ010000003.1, read on the forward strand.
ATATATATTCTAAAATATATTCTAGAGACTTAGATGAAGTTAGACTTCAAGGATATATTGAAGAAAATATGACTGTTACTAAGAATGGATTTGGTTATATCATCTTAACAGATGAAATGATTAAGAAATATGGTGATGATACATCATATCCAGGTGATATAGTTAATAATTTAAATAATATTAATGAAGTATATGCTTGGGCTATATTTACTTATGACGTTAAAAACAACCTAGTTAAAGTTAATGTTAGAAGTAGAGGACCTGTTATTAGTAAAGTTCTAGAAAACTATGGTGGAGGCGGACATGCCTTAGCATCAGGTGCTAGATTAAAAGATGATTCTAATGTTAAAAATATAATAAATGATTTAGATAAAGTATGTGAAAAATATAGTAAAGCAAATGAGTAATTTGCTTTATTTTTCATTATATGATATAATTTTTGCACGCAGGAGATTAGTATGAAAATTATTAGTGTATCTGAGCCGATAGTGGCTGTTAGACAAAGTCAATATCCAGAAGATAAGAAACCTGAGTTTTTATTGGTTGGTAGAAGTAATGTAGGGAAAAGCAGTTTTATCAACGCAATAGTGGAAAGGAAAGATATTGCAAGAGTATCTTCTAATCCAGGTAAAACTCAAACATTAAACTTTTATAATGTTAATAATGATTTCTATATTGTTGATGTTCCTGGTTATGGATATGCAAATGTATCTAAGGAAATGCAACAAAAATTTGGATTAATGATTGAAGAATATTTAGCAAATAGGGATAATTTAGAAAGAGTATATATGCTTGTAGATTTTAGAATTAAACCAACTAATGATGATATGCTTATGTACAATTTCTTAAAGTATCATAATTTACCTGTTACTATAGTTATGACTAAAGTAGATAAGGTATCAAGAAATGATAGAGATAAAAATCTAAATCTTATTAAAAATACATTAAATGTATTTGAAGAAGATAATATGGTATTATTCTCTGCTAAGACTAAACTTGGTAAGAGTGAAATACATAATGAACTAGAGAAAATAGTTTATAATAAAGAATAGTTTCTATTCTTTTTTTGAGTATTAAGGAGGTGAGTGTAATGAAGTTACCAACTGTTGCGTTAGTAGGTAGACCTAATGTAGGTAAATCAACTATATTTAATAGATTAATGGGAAGAAAAATATCTATAATTGAAGATACTCCAGGTGTTACTAGAGATAGAATTTATGGAGTAGGTAAATATGGTGACTATAAGTTTAATGTTATTGATACTGGTGGTATAGATTTATCTAATGAAAAGTTCAATGAACAAATTAAAATGCAAGCAGAACTAGCTATAGATGAAGCTGATGTAGTTGTATTTGTTGTTGATGGAATAGAAGGTTTAAATCAAAATGACTTAGAAGTTAGAAATATATTATATAGATCTAATAAGAAAGTTATTGTAGCTGTTAATAAGATGGATGCTAAAGCATCTAAAGATAATTTATATGACTTCTATGAACTTGGATTTGAAAAAGTAATTGGTATAAGTGCTGAACATGGTACTGGTTTTGATAATCTATTTAAAGAAGTAGTATCTGATTTTAAAGAACAAGATAATTTTGAATGGGATGAAGACAAGATTAAGTTCTGCGTAATAGGTAGACCTAATGTTGGTAAAAGTTCACTTGTTAATGCTATACTTCATGAAGAAAGAGTAATAGTATCTGATGTAGCTGGTACAACAAGAGACTCAATAGACACTCCATTTAATTATGATAAGAAAGAATATATTATAATTGATACTGCTGGTATGAGAAAAAAGGGTAAAATATATGAAGATGTAGAAAAATATAGTTTACTTAGAGCAATGAAATCAATTGTAAGATCTGATGTATGTGCATTAGTTATTAATGCAGAAGAAGGAATAATAGAACATGATAAACATATCGCTTCTTATGCTATAGATGAAGGTAAACCTCTAGTTATAGTAGTTAATAAAATAGACGCAGTACCTGATTTTGATAAAAAAGAGTTTGAAAAGAAAATAAGAGCAGAATTCCAATTCTTATCTTATATTCCAATAGTATACTTAAGTGCATTAAAGGGAACTAAAGTTCATACATTAATGCCTGAAATTATTAGAGTATATGAAAACTCTAGAAAAGAACTTAAAACAAGTTTATTAAATAATGTTATTAGAGATGCATATGATAGTAATATTCCTCCTTCATTTAAAGGAAGAAGATTAAAGATTTATTATTGTACTCAAACAGGAGTAGCTCCTATTAGAATTGATTGTTTCGTTAATGATAAGAGATTAATTCATTTCTCATATTTAAGATATTTAGAGAATCAATTAAGAGCTAATTTTGATCTAGAGGGAACACCAATAGAATTTAACTTTAAAAATAGATCTGATGAGTAATAAAAACAACCAAAAATGGTTGTTTTTTAATTGTAAAAATGATATAATGTATTCATAATAAGGGAGAATAAAAATGGATAGAGAGTTAGAAACTTTTAAAGTTATTGATGAAAAAGGAAACGAACTTGTAGCTACAGTTGTAACTAGACTTGAAATTAAAGGGACTGATAAGAAATATCTTATTTATTCTATTGATGATGTAGAAGATACTAGAGATGTTCCTGATGAAGAAAAGAAAGTTTTTATCATGGCTGCAAGAATAGACGTTGATGAAAATGGTAATGAAAAACTATTCAATTTAACTGATGATGCAGAAAAGAAAACTGTCTATAATGCATTTGCTGAAAGTTATAAGGAATTGGTTAGTGCTAGTAGAGAATAGGAGGACAATATGGAAGTATTAGATGAAAAACTAGAGTATGAATATAATAATGATCTTGATACTGATTTAGAAATTATTGAAGAAAAATCTCCTGTATATATTAGAAAAGATTCTATCCCTGATGTTCTTGCTGTAAGAAATCTAGATGATGCTATTGTAGCTAAAGAAACTGAAAAAACTGCTAAAGAAAACGAAGTATCTGAAGTTCAAGCAAAAAGAAAAGAACTTAGTGATAAGATTGGTATTATAAATAATGGTCAACATATTAATCAAGTTGCTGCAAAACTTGCTAATTTAAGAAAATTAGATGAGGAAATAGTTGTAAAAGAAAGTGAACTTGAAGAAATATATGCAGATTTAAGAAAACTTCAAGAAGATAGAGATGCTTTAGATGAAACCGCTAGAAATATGGTTGACAAGATGACTGATGAATATAATGAGATAGTTGAAAAGCAAATAAGATTAGTAGAAAAGTATAGATCTACAGCAGATTATACAGTATATAAAGATGCATTAGATCTAACTGATGATGCAAATGAATTCGCTGCATATTATAATTATAAAGCTATACTTGATGGAAATGAGATTAAACCTGAAGAAGAAAAAGTAGAGGAAACTAAAGAAGAAGTTGCTGAACAAAAGGTTGAAGAAACTGAAGAAAAAGAAGTTGAAGCTCCAGAAGCTGAAAAAGCTGTAGTAACTGAATTGTCTGAAGTTAAAGTTGATTCTCTTCCTGAAGCTGAAGTAGCTGAGAATAAAGAAGAAAAGGATGAAGAAGTTGCTCCTAGTGAACCAGTTAAAGCTGAAGTAACTCCAATAGTTGAAGAAAAAGTAGCAATGCCTACATTTGAAGAATTAATGGAAAAAGCAAAAGAAGCTGAAGCGCAAAGTGTTGAAAAAGCTGAAGTAACTTCAATTGCTGAACAAAAGGTTGAAGAAACTAAACCTGAAGTAACTGCTGAAGTTCCTGAAACTCCAGTAGCAGAAGTAACTCCATTAGCTACACCAGAAGTTAAACAAGAACAAGAATTAAAAATAGCTATATTAACTAGCAAGAATGATAAGATTGCAGAAACTGATGGTGCTAAGGTAACAGGTATTAAAGAGGTATTTGCAAACAGTAAAACTGTAGAAGAAGCAAAAACTTTAGAATTAAGTGCATAAAAATGTGTTAAAAACACATTTTTTTCTTTAAAAACGTTGATTTTATAACAAAAAAATGGTATATTTAACTTGTAAGCATAGATGTGCTTATGATTTCAAAATAGGAGGAATTTGAATATGAACAAATCAGAAATCGTAGAAGCAATTGCTAAGGAAGCTGGAATTACTAAAGCTGATGCTGAAAGAGCATTAAACGCATTCCAAACAGTTGTTGCAAAAGCATTAAAAGGTGGTAAAAAAATTACTTTAACAGGTTTTGGTACTTATGCAGTATCAACTAGAAAAGCTAGAAATGGTAGAAATCCAAGAACTGGTGCTACAGTTAAGATTCCTGCAAGAAAAGCTGTTACATTCAAAGTTGGTTCTAAATTAAAAGACGCTGTTAATAAATAATAATAAAAGAAAAGGCATTTTATAAATGTCTTTTTTAGTGCTATAATATTTATATGGTGATACTATGTATGAATTAGGATTAGAAATATTAAGTATATTGTTTCAACATAAGTTTGAGGCTTATATAGTTGGTGGTTTTCCTAGAGATATGTATTTAGGAATAGAGAGTAATGATATAGATATTACAACTAATGCTGATTTAAATGATTTACAAAATATATTTGATAACGTTAAAGAAAATGGATTTATGTCATATATTCTTGAATATAAAGATCATGTATTTCAAATAACTACATTTAGAAAAGATAATTCTTATGTGGATAATAGAAAACCTGATATTCAAGAAAGAGTAGATACTTTAGACGAAGATCTTCAAAGAAGAGATTTTATTATTAATACACTATGTATTAATAGAAATGGTAAATATATTGATTTATTAGGTGCTAAAGAAGATATAGATAATAAGATAATTAGAACCGTTAAAGAACCTAATATATCTTTTAGAGAAGATGCTCTTAGAATGCTTAGATGTATTAGATTTTCATCATTACTAGGTTTTACTATAGATGAAAATACTAAGAATGCTATTATAGCTAATAAAGAATTAATTAGAAATCTATCTTTCTTTAGAAAGAAACAAGAGTTAGATAAGATATTCTCTGATATTAATTATCAAAGAGGATTAAACTTAATTAAAGAATTAGGTTTAGAAGAGGTATTATCTATAAAAATAGTTAATAATATATATGCAGATGATTATTTACATGTATGGGCTTCATTAGAATATAGTGATGAATATCCATTTACTAGAAAAGAGAAAGCTGTAATAGAGTTATATAGACAATCTAACTAATAATAGTATATAATGTAGAAAAGGAGGGTTTATTATGAATAAGTTACTAAAAGATGCTTTAAAAGTTAATGGTAATATTATTATTCCTGAATATTTATTAAAATATGGAAGTGAACTTAATCTTGAAATGGATGAGTTTATTTTACTTGTTTATTTGATTAATCAAAAAGACTTAGTAGCATTTGATGTTAATGATTTATCCTCTAAGTTATATATAGAAAGTAATAGAGTTCTAGAATTAATTAGTTCTCTTAATGAAAAAAATTATATATCTATTGAAATGAAGAAAACTAGTGGAGTTATCGAAGAATTCATTTCAACAGATTTATTCTTTAATAAAATAGAAAGTATGATTATATCTACTAAAGATGAAGTAAGTAATAATGATATATATTCTATATTTGAATCAGAATTTGGTAGAACACTTAGTCCTACTGAAACTGAAATTATTAGTAATTGGATTGAAAGTGATATTCCAGAAGAATTAATTAAAGAAGCTTTAAAAGAAGCTATACTATCTGGAGTTCATAATATGAGATATATAGATAAGATTCTATTTGAATGGACTAAAAAAGGATATAAAGAAGCTAGTGATATAAAAAGAAAGCCAGAAAAAGAAGAAAAAATAGAAGAAATCTATGATTATGATTGGTTAAATGAATAGAGGATATCCTCTATTTTTTTAATTGAAATAAAAATAATTTTATTTTATAATATAGTTATATAGTAGGTGGTGATAAATGTGGATTATTTTAAGAATATAGGTTTATCTTATACTGGTGATTATATAGTACAAGGATCTAATATAGATAAATGTGAAAAATCAGAAAAATTATCTGCTAAATACACCGAACTATTTGTTAGAAAAGATGGAAAAGAATCTAACATAGAGGATTTAAAAAAGGTATATCATGGAAAAGTTTATTTTCATTTACCTACATTAAGACATGATTTATCTAATTTAAAAGCTCTTACTAATACTGTTATAGATCTAGTTAGAGCAGGTTTTCATGATGCTATTATAGATGCATCTACACTACCACTTGATTTATATGATTGGTCTACATCAGAAGAACAAGAAGATTATATTAGAACATTATCAAATGGATATGCACAATTAATATCTAATGGTATTAATTTATATATAGAGAATACTAGTAATGATAAAGGGACTTCTTATTATGGAAGTAAAGTAGAACATTTATCAGATTTAGTTTTATATACTAGGAATACTTTATTTAAAAATTATGATTTTCCAAAAGATAAAGTAGAGACATCTATTGGAGTTTCATTTAATATTACTAAGTTATATGAAAATGTTGGTGAATATTCTAAATGGTTTAATATACTTGGTAATAATATTAAATTAATAAAAGTAGCAGATGTAGATAATGCTATATCTATATTTGATGGTATATTAAATTCTGTTAAAGATAATAATTTAGTTTCTATAATATTTCTTCAAACTAATAATGAAATAGAAGAAGTTAAAAAGAAATATAGAAAGTTTGAATACTTAATTAATATTAAAAATAGTGGACAAACTTTATCTTTAGATAATTATTCTGATATTAATATTAAAGATGATAATGAAGAATATGATTTTAGTGCTAATAACCAAAGTGGTTATTCGTCTATAGTTATTATTTCTATGATTATTATAACTATTTTAGTAGCAGGAGTAATGCTTTATATTAAGTTTAAAAACTAACTTTTTGGTTAGTTTTTTTTATGTTCATTTTTTGACATAAACACTAAAATATGGTATTATATAATAGCTTTAAAAAAAGCGAGAAGTAGGTGAAAAAATCTATGAAATTAGTAAAAAAATTCGATAAAAAAATTATTGTAGTTTTTACTATTTGCATGGTTTTCTTAATATCTCTTGCAGTTGTTTTAGGTAACATCGATACAAGAGAGTTAGCTTTATTAAAAGCTGATTTATCAAGCTCTGAAAAATTAGTATTAGATAATAATACTAAGATGAGTAAAGACTCTAACTTAGAAGTTAGACAAATCGTATATGATGGTATGACTTTAAAAGAGTTAGGAGAAAAATTAGAAAGATCAATGCCTGATACTATAGATGGTTATGGTGAATTCTTAGCTAATCTATGTATAGAAAAAGGTGTAGACCCATATGTTGCTTTAGGTATTATGTTACTTGAAACAGGATGTAAATGGGGATGTAGTTCTTTAACTAGAAACTGTAATAACGTTGGTGGTATAAAAGGATCACCTAGTTGTGGTGGAGGTTCATATAGAAGATGGGATACTATGGAAGATGGTATGACAAGCTTCGTAAGTAACCTAGCTGGATATTATGCACAAGGTTTAGATACACCTGAGAAAATGAATCCTAAATATGCTGAGTCTAATACTTGGGCTATGAAAGTAAGAAATTACATGTCACAAATAAGAGCAAAGTAATTGCTCTTATTTTTTTGTTTTTATGATATAATTTTATTAGGTGATAACATGAATCAAGATAATAAAAGTAGAAATATTTTTACTATAATAATAGTAGTTCTATTCTTAGTATTTTCATATTATATTATAAAGAGTTATTTTAAAGATGAGAATAAAGCTAATACTTATGTCTCTGGTTCTTTTTCATTTGTTTATGATAATAAAAAAATAAATGATAAATTAATGTATGATGAAAAGAGAACTGTAAAAGTAGTTAAAGATAAGAATTATACTGAAACTACTAATGATATAAAAAGTGATTTATTTTTAAAATTATCTAAAGTAGATTATTATTATGATGACATTATGTTATCTATAGGAGATAGTTTTTTAGATGTATATGAAATTAATAATAAGGGTATTAAATTAGTGGTTCTAGGAAATGATTTAAAATACTATAGTATTAATATATCTATATTACCTAATAGTGAAGGTATAGATATTAATGATAAGACATGGAAGAAAGTAGATGGAAAATATTTAAGTATATATCCAACACAGTATTATAGAGTTATTAATGATAAATATAGTTTATATGTTGAATATCCATTCTTATTAAATAAAGAAAAATATTCAGAAAAAGAATATAATAAATTAATTAGTAGAGTTGAAGAATCTATCAAAACTGAAGAAGTAGATAATATTAATTATTATTTTGCTTATAGTAATGATATTAAATTAGATGACAAGATTACTTTAAAACTAAAATTTTTAAGATTAGATACTTATGCACAGGAAAAGAATGATAATTATTTGTTAACAAAGATAGTTTATTATAATCCAAATAATGAATTAGTTACTTTTAGTGAAATAGATAATGTAGATAAGTATTTAGAAACTGTTAATGTAATTGGAGAACATAATTACAAAGATTATAGTGTAAAAGTAATAGATAGTAATACACTTATTATTAGTAATTATTTAATTAATTATAGTAATAATACATCAAATATAGATTCATTTATAGAAGGTATCTTAGAAATAAAAGAGTAATAAAATTACTCTTTTTATTATGTTATGTTATAATATTTGCAAAGGAGGGTTCTATGGAAAAAATTAAATCATGTGATTTGAATTTAAATATTCAAGTAAAACCAATAGTATCTAAAAATGGGAGTCTTATATATGAGACAAACAATCATCAAATAGTTAAAGTTTTTTCAGAAGGTACTTTAAAAGATAATAAGGAATTATTGGAGGAAAAACTATCTAATCTATTAGGTATTAATGGAGTAGTAGATCCAAGAGGATTAGTATATGTTCATGATAATCTAGTAGGTTATACTATGGATAAAATTGATGGTAAAACAAACGGTGAATATGAAAGAGGTATTTCACCAGATTATAGAAAAAATTTGTATAGATTAGCATATAAATACCTAAAACTAGAAGAAATAGTTAAAAGAGCAGGACAAGATGTAGTATTCCCTGAACTTCTAGATAAAGTATTTGTGGATAAACAAGATAATATCAAAATAATAGGCTTTGATAGTATTCAAATGGGAGAAAGTAAACCAATAAGAGAATCTTTAGTACCAGCATCTTTAGAAAAGTATAGAAGTAATGGAATGTATACTAAAGAATTAGATATTAAATCATTAATAAGTTTTTATCTTATTGATACAATTGGTTTAAATTTAGGATCTTTAGAAAAAAACGTGGATGATATACCACATCATGTTTCTAGAGTGTTAGATACAATAGAGGTTCCATCACCATTAAAAGAAAAAATATTATTATTATATACAGAGAATGCTCAAAATGAATATTTAGGTAATGATGTTATAAAAATAGCTGAAAAATGTAAAATTGTACAAGATGATTATTGGATATATCCTTGTAACAAAAGATTAGTGATGAAATGATGAATGGAATAATAGTTGTTAATAAAGAAAAAGATTTAACAAGTAGAGATGTAGTTAACAAGATATGTCATATTTTTAATACTAAAAAAGTGGGACATACAGGAACTTTAGATCCAATGGCTACAGGTGTTTTAGTAGTGGCCCTAGGTACATCATTAAAAATAGTAGATTATATTACTTCTTTAGATAAAGAATATATTGCTAAAGTTAAACTAGGTATTAATACAGATACTCTAGATGTAACAGGTACTACTTTAGAAACTAGGGAAGTAAATGTTACTAATGAAGATATAGATAAAGTATTAAAAGAATTTCCACAGGATTATGATATGGAAGTTCCTATATATTCTGCAGTTAAAGTAAATGGTAAGAAATTATATGAATATGCTAGAAATAATATTCCTGTAGAACTTCCGCATCATATGGTAAAAGTATATTCGTTAGAAAGAATAAGTGATATAAAAGACAATAGTTTTTATATTAAATGTCATGTTAGTAAAGGTACTTATATAAGAAGTTTAATTAGAGATATATGTAAAAACTTAAATACTATAGGTGTAATGGAAGAACTAGAAAGAACTAAACAAGGTAAGTTTACCATAGAGGAATCATATACTCTTAATGATATAGAAAAAGGTAATTATAAATTACTTAGTATGATAGATGTATTAGATCTACCTAAAGTAGAAATAGATAATAATGAGTTATTAAAGAAAGTAACTAATGGTAATAAACTTGAAGATATTTATAACTATCCAGAGTTTATATTTACATATAACAATAACGTAATAGCTATATATAAACAAGATAATAATACGGTAAAACCTGTAAAGGTATTTAACAGTAGTATTGAAAACATATTAGAAACTAAATAAAATAATATTAGAGGTAATGTGTATGTATATAGATTTAATTGTAATTGTATTAATAATAATTGCAGTTGTATTCTTTTTTAGAAGATTTTCATTTTTTGTATATGCAGTTTGTGGATTAGATATTTTATTTAGATTATTTCATTTTATTGCAGATAATCTACATTTAAAAGATGTTAGTAATATTATTTATAAGTATATACCAGCATCTGTAGTATCTATGGTAGGAAGATATACGGGTACTCATGGAATAATATATTTAATTATTAATTGGGCAATGTTTATATTATATGCAATATTATTATTCTATATTATTAGAATATTAGTTAAGAGAAAATAGAGTGTATTAACACTCTTTTTTTGTTATAATTATTTATAGAGGTGATAAATATGTTTTGCACAAATTGTGGAAATAAAATGAAGAAAGATGATAGCTTTTGTACAGAATGTGGTACTAAAGTAAATCAAAATACTGAAGTTAAAAACGTTAAAATAAGAGTAATTAGAGAAAAGAAGGCAATGGGTTTTGCTATACCATTTCCTGTATATATAGATGGTGAAAAAGTAGGTACATTATCTAATGGTGCTATGGTAGAAGTAGATACTACTTTAGGCCATCACCTTGTTGAGTTTGTATGTGCTGATGGTAATATTAAACAAGATGTTGATATTAATAAGAATCATGAATGCGTTGAAATTAAATTTAGAGCATGCATGGGCTTAGTAGCAGCTTCAGTAAAGATTACAAGTGTAGAATATAAATAATTGACTATATAGTATTATAATGTTAGTATAATCACCTATAAAAAGGGTGATTTTTTATGTCTTGGTGTGAACATTGCAAAGATAGTGGTCGTATATTTAGTACTTGTTATTACTGTGATTTAACTGATGGAAGTAATTATGTTCCGGAAGACTATTATAATAATCTTTGTTATGACGATCGTTATCAATCAAAATGTCCTGTATATAAAGAACATGAAAATACGGGATCAGTTGTAAAAAAATTCCCAGAATTACCTCCAGATTTATTCAAGGTATGTTTTATAACAACGGTGACTTGTGAAATTTTAGGAAAGCCCGATGATGATCCCGTAATGAATGGTCTTAGAGGATTTAGAGATAACATACTTCAAAAAGATGAAAAGTATCATGATATATTAAAAATGTATGATACTATTGGACCAATTATTAAAGAAAAAATAAAAAATGATGAAGATGGGGATAATAAAGCAAAATCTATTTTTTCAAAATTAGAAAGAATAGTAGATATAGTTAATAACGGTGAATATGATAGAGCAATTAAAAGATATCTTATGATGACTTTAAGACTAGTGTGTGAATATGGAATACAAAAAACATATAGAACTAAAAGAGATAATGATTTTGATTATAAAGAAGGAGAGTTTATTCCTTCTAAAGCAGGTCATGGTAAAAAAGTATACAAAAACTCTTGATTTATAAGAGTTTTATGATATAATTACTTACGTACCTTGTGCTTGGTGTATGGAAACTCCAACCTACAACTAAGTATATGGCGAATTATAAGAAAGGAGAAATTTATTATGGCATTAAAAGCTGAAAAGAAACAAGAAATCATTAAAAAGTATGGATTAAATGATAAAGATACTGGTTCTGCTGAAGTACAAATTGCTTTATTAACTGAAGAAATTAATACTTTAACTGAACATTTAAAAGTTAATATTCATGATTTCCATTCTAAAAGAGGTTTACTTAAGAAAGTTGGAAGACGTAGAAGACTTCTAGAATATCTTAAGAGAACTGATGTAAACAGATATAGAGAAATAATTAAGAAATTAGGTTTAAGAAAATAAAACACTTTTATAGTGTTTTTTCTTTTGTTTTGTGATAGAATAGTCTTTGTAAGAGGAAAAAAGAAAGAGGATTTTAAGAAAGAGGAAAAAAGATGAGTAAGAAAACATTTGAAATGGATTTTCGTGGAAGAAAATTAATAGTTGAAAATGGAGAGTATGCTAAACAAGCACATGGTAGTGTTTTAGTTAGATATGGTGATACTGTAATACTATCTACAGTAGTAGTTTCACCAAACGCTAATATACTTAGTGATTTCTTTCCATTAATGGTTTTATACCAAGAAAAGTTATATTCAGTAGGTAAAATACCTGGTGGATTTATTAAAAGAGAAGGTAGACCAACAGATGCTGCTACATTAGCTGCACGTATGATTGATAGACCTATGAGACCTATGTTCCCAGAAGACTTTAGAAATGAAGTACAAGTTGTTAATACTGTATTATCAGTTGATCCTGATTATTCACCAGAACTAACTGCAATGTTTGGATCATCACTTTGTACATCAATTTCTAAGATTCCATTTGATGGGCCAATAGCTGGTGTTAAAGTAGGTAGAGTTGATGGAGAATTTGTTATTAACCCAACTCCTGCACAACTTGAAGTATCAGATATTGATTTAACTGTAGCTGGTACTAAAGAAGCTATCAACATGGTTGAAGCTGGATCTAAAGAAGTATCTGAAGAAGATATGTTAGATGCATTAATGTTTGGTCATGAAGCTGTTAAAGAATTATGTGAGTTCCAAGAAAAGATTATTAATGAAATTGGACAAGAAAAGATGGAATATGAACATCTAGAAATTTCTGATGAACTAAGAAATGAAGTTAAAGAACTTGCTGCTGATAAATTAGATGCTGCATTAAGAATTAAAGAAAAATTAGCTAAATATGAAGCTATTGATAATGTAAAAGCTGAAGTAGTAGCTAAATATGAAGAAGAAAATGCTGATTTAGATAAAGAAGAATTAGTTACTTTAATTACTAAAGTTAAATTAGTACTTGAATCAATTGAATATGATTTATTTAGATCTATTACAGTTAATGAAAAGAGTAGATCAGATGGTAGAAAGATGGATGAAATTAGACCTCTATCTACTGAAATAGATGTACTACCTAGAACTCATGGATCTGCTGTATTTACAAGAGGAGAAACTCAAGCTCTTGCTGTTACTACTCTTGGTGCATTAAATGAATATCAAGCATTGGATGGATTAAGCCTAGAAGCTGAAAAACATTTTATGCTTCATTATAACTTCCCACAATTCTCAGTTGGAGAAACAGGAAGATATGGTAGTCCAGGAAGAAGAGAAATTGGACATGGTGCTCTTGGTGAAAGATGTTTAAAACAAGTTATGCCATCTGAAGAAGAGTTCCCATATACAGTTAGAGTAGTTTCTGAAATATTAGAATCTAATGGTTCTAGTTCACAAGCTACTATCTGTGCTGGTTGTATGTCATTAATGGCTGCTGGTGTTCCAATTAAAGCTCCAGTTGCTGGTATTGCTATGGGACTTATTACATCAGCTGATGGAAAAGACTATACAATTTTAACAGATATCCAAGGTATGGAAGATCACCTTGGTGATATGGACTTCAAAGTAGGTGGAACAAGAGAAGGTATTTGTTCACTACAAATGGATATCAAGATTAAAGGTATTACAAAACAAATATTAAAAGAAGCTTTAGCACAAGCTAAGAAAGCTAGATTTGAAATCTTAGATGTTATGGAAAAACAAATTCCAGCACCTAGAGAAGATGTTTCTAAGTATGCTCCTAAGACTGATACATTTATGATTAATCCATCAAGAATTAAAGATGTTATTGGTAAAGGCGGAGAAATGATTACTAAGATTATATTAGAAGCTTCTAATGTAAATTCTGTTAGTGATATAAATGCTGTTAAAGTAGATATAGATGATGATGGAAGAGTAATTATTTATCATACTGATAGAGATGTAATTAATAGAACTAAAGAAATGATTCTTAACTGTGTTAAAGAAGTTGAAATAGGTAAGATTTATGAAGGTAAAGTAGTAAAAGTTGAAGACTATGGATGCTTTGTTAACTTATGGGATGGATTAGATGGATTTGTACATGTATCTCAACTTGCTAATGAAAGAGTTGAAAAACCATCTGATGTAGTTTCAGTAGGAGATGAAATCTTAGTTAAAGCTACTGGATTTGATAAGAGAGGTAAATTAAATCTTTCTAGAAAAGAAGCTTTAAATCCAGAACCTAAAAAAGAAGATAAGGAATAATAGGAGATAATTATGCTTAGAAAGAATTTAACATTCAGAAGAAATTTAAAGCAAGTAGGATTATTATATCAACTAGGCGTTGTAACTCTATATGTTCCTACATATAAACCAAAATATAGTGATTATCCTGGATTTAGACCTAAACGTAAAGTATTACATGATAAACCATCTAGATTCGGAAGATTATCATAATTAGTTAATAATAATAAAACTTGCCATTGGGCAAGTTTTGTGTTATATTGTAGGTAGTGAAGGAAACTTCATAAAAAAAGGAACATTTGCTTTTGCATGTGAATGTCAACCTTTTATATTTTGGGTGACACTCAATCAATGCTGATTTGAGTGTCTTTTATTATTCTTATAATCATCTATATAAATGAATAAGAAGTAGTAAGATGATTATGATTAGAGAAAGAATTAATAAATCTTTCTTTGTCATATCATCACCTCCTTCCGGAGGTTGGCACTCACAACAAATGTTCCAAATTCATTATAGCAAACATAGGTATGTAAAACAACCAATTTTTTTAAAATATCAACAAAAAAAGTAGTGATTATTTATCACTACTTTTTATATCCATAATAACAGGCATAATAATAGGTTTTCTGCCTGTTTTTTCTATTATGAAATCATTAACATCAGTTATAATTTTACTCTTTAAATCAGCTATATTAAATCTTTTGTTGTTTAATTCTTTTTTAACAACTTCTTCAGCTTTATTTTCTATTTGTGTTAATAATTCTTCGTTTTCATTTACTAAAACGAATCCTCTAGTTGCTTGATTAACTTTACCAAGAAGTTTTCTCTTTTTAATATCTATATTGCATACTAAAACTAGTATTCCATCATTAGACATTATTTTTCTATCTTTTATAACAGCTCCGCCAACATCACCAATTCTATTACCATCAACATATATATCATAGCAAGGAAATGATCCTGCTTTTTTACATACACCGTTTTTAATAGATAATATTTCACCATTCATCATTGGGAATATATTTTCTTTTGGCATTTTGCATGCTATAGCTAATTCTTCATGTTTTCTTAAGTATCTGTAATCACCATGGATAGGCATTAAGTATTTTGGTTTTATTAATCTTAGCATTAACTTTATTTCTTCTTGATTACCGTGTCCAGATGAATGAACATCACTTAATATAGTATTTGTATATGTTTTAATACCATTTAAAGCTAGTTTATTAAGAGTAATAGCTACAGCTTCAGCATTACCTTGAATAGGTGATGATGAAAATATAACTATATCACTTGGAACTAGTTTAATTTGTCTATGAGTACCATTAGCCATTCTTGATAATGCTGCTAAAGGTTCTCCTTGAGTACCAGTACAAAGTAAACATACTTCTTCAGGTCTTAAATTATTAGATTCTTCAGGAGAAATAATTATACCATTATTCTCTATATATCCTAGCTTAATTGCTATTTCAACCTGAGTTTGCATACTTCTTCCAAATAAAGCAACTTTTCTATTATTTCTTTTTGCAGTCTCTATAATATGTTTTAATCTATAAAC
>CAMYZQ010000004.1 GCA_947303895.1 uncultured Bacillota bacterium
TGATTTACAAAGAGAAGATACTAGGATAGATTTAAATAAATATTGTACTTCTTTAAGAAAAATTTTGGAGGATAACTAAATGCTTTCTAACATAAAAAATATTGTTGTTTTATCTGGTGGATCAGGTAATGATGCTATTCTTAAAGCTCTTATTGAGATGGGATACAGTGATAGAGACATAAGAGTTATAGTAAATGCTTATGATGATGGTAAGTCTACAGGAGTTTGTAGAGAAGTTACAGGAACCTTAGGAGTTTCTGATATTGGAAAAAATCATGAAAAACTTCATAAAATGTTTTATGGTGAAAAAAATCTTTATAAGCCTCTTATGCAGTTATATGAAAATAGAATAGATATAGATTCTAAGTATACTACTACAGATGCATTATTTGATAAAGCAATTAAAGATTTTTTTCATAGAGATAATGCAAAGTATTTTTCATATAAAAATTTTAATGTGATGAATATTATTTATTCTCAATTTTATTCTTCAATTGGATATGAAGCTACTAATGCTTTATTTTCAGGAATTCTAGGATTAGATGATATAGTAAAATTGAATTCATTTGATAATGTTAAAATAATAGCTAAGACTGAAAAAGGTAATATTATTACTGATGAAGGTGATATTGTTGAGTGGAAAAATCCAGAGGACAAAATTATTGACATAGATTTTGTTGGAAAGTCTGTAAGAGGATTAAATCCTGAAGCTCTTAGTTTAATTAAGAATGCTGATTTAATTATTATTTCTACAGGAACATTTTGGAGTTCTCTTTATCCTACTTTAAGCTATTTTGATTTTTATAAATATATAAATGAATCTTCTTCTAAGAAGCTTTGGGTTGTAAATTCAGAACAGGATAAGGATGCTTTTGGAGTTTCAAATATAGAATTTTATAATTTCATGGATAAACTTGGTTTAAATATGAAAGAGTTTGATATTTTAATCAATACAGAAGCAAATGAAATTCTTAAACAGCCTATTGAAAATAGTAAATTATTTGATTTAGGAAATAATAATGGTCGTAATGAATATTCAAAAGTAAAAACAGCTTTAGAACAGATTTATGGATAAGTATGATAAAATAATTTTTGATTTTGATGATACTATTTGGTCAAGAGATCCTAATGATATTGATTGTTCTATTTATAATGTAAAATTTATAAAAGAACATTTAAGTGATAAAGCTATTATTGTGTCAGGTAATTCTTTTGTGTCTATAAAAGAGAAATTAGATGCAGTTGATTTAACTCTTCCAGAAGTTTGGGCTGATGCTAACTCTATTTTATATGAGCACGGATTATTTTCTACTGTATTAAGTGGTTGTGATATAACAAGTTCAGCTTTAAAGTTTAATGAAGCTATAAAAAATACTTCTATTTTAAAAGGAAGAATTTTAACATTTACTGGAACAGAAGATATTATTACAAATATAAAATTAAAGCCTTTCGGTTTAGATAGAGATATCTACCTTAAACAAATTAATGATCTTTTAAAGGATTTAAAATTAACTGATTGTATAGCTAAAGCTACTGGAAAAACAACTATTGATATAGTATCAATTTACAATTCTAAGATTCTGGTATATAATTTTCTTGAATTAGATAAGTATAAGACTCTTTATATAGGAGATGAAGTAGATAAAGGTAACGATAAAGATATTGCTAATTTGTGTACTAGAAAAATTAGAGTTGATGATGTTTATGACACAAAAGCTTTATTAGATTGTTTTGGAGATAGTGTATGATTTATGGATTTATTATTGCTGCAGGTAATCAGACAAGATTCAACTCTGAAATTCCTAAAGCATTATCACCACTTAATAATGGTACATGTCTTGACTATACTATAAATACTATGAGTAAAGTATGTGATGAAGTATATGTAGTATGTTCAGAAGAAAAAGAAAAATATTTTAATCATTATGATTCTATTCCAATAAAGTCTGGTTTAGGTTGTGGTGATGCCATTTTAAAAGCATTAAGAAAATTTAATTTTAATGATGATGATTTATGTTTTATTCAATGGGGAGATTCTATTTTAGAAGATAGGATATATACATATTTAAAAAAGCATAGTTATGAAGATAGTGATATAAATATTGTTTGTAGATTTGAGCACAATCCATATGTAAAATTGTTATCAAGTAATTTTAATAGACATGTAGATATTTATTTTTCTAAATATAAAGAAGTTCATGGAGATGGTCTTCATGATTTAAGTTTATTTTATGGAAGTCCTAAACAGATATTAAAATACTGTGAGATATTTTATGGTAAATATTTTATAAAAGATAATTATAAACATAAACACGGTAACGAATTTAATTTTCTAGATATTATGAATGAAACAGATATTATTGCTTCTGTAATTATTATGAATAAAGTTAAGAGTTATTCATTTAATACTGAAGATGAGTATAAACAGATGCTACAGGAGATTAAAGAATTAAAATGGATTTAAGTTTTATTAAGACTAAAGAAGTAAAGAGCCCAGTAAGAGGGCATTATTCAGATGCAGGAATTGATTTTTTCGTTCCAGAAGATTTTGAATCTATAGAATTGAAACCTGGCGAAGATATATTAATAGATTCAGGAATTAAAGTTATTGTTCCAAGAGATTATGCTCTTATTTTTAAAGAAAAATCAGGAGTAGCCGTTAAAAAGAAACTCACTCTTGGTGCTTCTGTAATTGATAGTGATTATAGAGGAGTAGTACATTTTCATTTATTTAATAATGGGACTGTTCCTCAAACGATTAGTGCAGGAGAAAAAATTGTTCAAGGAATAGTATTTCCTATATCTCTTTGTGAACCTAAAGAAATAACAGAAGATAATTATAATTTAAATTGTACTGAAAGAGGAGAAGGTGGATTCGGTTCTACTGGAGATAGATAGATGACTCAGTTAGAAAAAGACATATTTTATATGGAATTTGCTAAACATTCTGCTTCTAAAAGTAAGGATCCTAAAACTAAGGTGGGATCCTGTTTAGTAAATGATAAAAGACTTTTGTCTATTGGTTATAATGGGGCTCCAAGAGGATTTCCTGATGAAATAATTCCTAGAGATTCTGATAGTGATATTCTATTAGAAAATAAAAATTCTTATATGGTACATTCTGAACTTAATGCTATTTTAAATTATGGTGGAAGTTTACAGGATCTTCAAGGAGCTACTTTATATGTAACTATTTCTCCTTGTCACGAATGCGCGAAAGTAATTATTCAAGTGGGAATAAAGAGAGTAGTTTATTTAGAAGAATATCATAGATCAAAAACATGGGAAATGTCTAAGTTTTTATTTAAACTGGCTGGAGTAAAATTGGAGAGATTAGGTGATAATAATTGATTTGTAGAATAGAAGACTTAAAAAAGATTTCAACTATTTTGTTGACTGCAGTAGATACTAGTGATATATCTAAACTTACTGAGAATCTTGAGCTTAAAGTAGAAAATGAAGTTTTAAATCTTAGTGTTACTAATGGTGAATATTATGTAAATACTAAACTTCCTATTTATGAAGATATAAAGTTTCATGCTACAGTAAATGCCAATATATTTCTAAAGCTTCTTACTAAGATTACTACTGAGACTGTAGAATTTAATATCGATAAGAATAGTTTAGTTATTACAGGAAATGGTGAATATAAGATTCCATTAATTTATAGTGGTGATAAACTATTAACTATCCCCGAAATTTCTATTTCAAATGTAACAAATAACTTCTATATAGATAGTTCTATATTAAAAAGTATTTTGCAGTATAATAGTAAAGAACTTAGTAAAAGAAATATCATTTCTAATCCTGTTCAGAAATTATACTATATTGATAATGAGGGTGCAATTACATTTACTTCTGGTGCATGTGTAAATGTATTTAAACTTGATAAACCAGTTAAGATGCTTTTAAATCAGAAAATAGTTAATTTATTTAAACTTTTTGATGATGATAAAGTACATTTTAGTATTGGGCAGGATGCTGTTTTAAATAGTCAAAGTACTCAAACTAAAGTTAAGTTTGAAACTGATTATTTAGTTATATCAGCAATTATTTCAAATAATGATTCTTTAGTAGGTTCTGTACCTGTTAAAAATATAAGAGATAGAGCTTTTAATACTTATAATAATTCTATAACTATTAATAGAGTTGAAATGCTTCAAGCTATTGATAGATTACTTATATTTTATGAAGGAACAAATCAATTCTATGCCAATTTTTATTTCAGTTCTTCTGGAATGAAGATGAGTTCTTTTAATAATGAAATTTTTGAAAACGTATCCTTTGTAAATTATACTGGATTAGACAATGATTATAGTGCTATTTTAGACTTAAATGATTTAAAGATTGTATTAAATAGCTATAATGATAATCACGTAACAATAAATTTTGGAGACAGTCAAGCTTTTGTTCTTATAAAACCAAATATTTATTCTGTTATCCCAGAGGCTAGATTTTAATGGCAGTTTCAGGTAAAGCTTTTGAAGAACATTTTAAAGAAAACTGGAAAAAATCTTTTCCTAATGGAGATATAATAAGACTTTATGATGTTACTTCAGGTTATTTAAATATAAGTAATATAAGTGATTTTATAGGTTATTCATATCCTACCCCTTTATGGGTTTAACTATTTTAGTGTCTGCTAAATTATATATAAATAATTAAGGAGATATTAAAATGTATGGTTATATCTATGAAACTACTAATTTAGTAAATGGTAAAAAATATATTGGTAAACATATAAGTAATATATTTGAGCCGGATAAATATATAGGTTCTGGCACTCTTATTTTAAAAGCTATAAAAAAATACGGGAAAGAGAATTTTAAATGCAGACTTATTGAGGAATGTTCTTCTTTAGAAGAATTGAATGATAGAGAAAAATATTGGGTATCTTATTATAATAGTGTATTAGATGAAAATTATTATAACTTAGCAAAAGGAGGGGATGGAGGAAGTGGACGAGGTGCTGGTTCTTATTGGATAGATAAGAATAAAAGAGCGGATGCTTTAGAAAAACAAAAAGAATCATTAAATAATTTCTATAAAGAAAATCCTTATGTCCATAGTGGTAAAAATAACCCTATGTACGGAAAACATCACACAGAAAAAACAAAGAAAGCTATTTCTATTAATTCAAAAACGTCAGAAGGTGTTAAAAATTCCACACGTTTTAAAGGACACGCTCATTCTATCGAATCAAGAAAAAAAATAAGTGATGCTTTAAGTGGAAGAGTGTGGATAACAGATGGAATTAATAGTAAAATGATTTTAAAAGAGGATATACTACCTGAAGGATGGTGGTACGGCAGAAAATTATCTGGTGAAACATTAAATAGAAGAGCTAAAGAGTATGAATATTCTAAAATAGAAAAAACTCCTGGAAAAAAGAAAAGAGTAAAATGTGTAGAATTAAATATAGTTTTTAATTCAATAAAAGAAGCTTCAGATTTTTGTGGAAATAGACATGTAGCAGATTGCTGTTACGGTAGAAGAAATATTGCAGCAGGCTATCATTGGGAATTTGTATTATGATAAGTGGAAAGCAGTTTGAGAACAGATTTAAATTAGAATGGGAAAAAAGTTTTCCTAATTCTTTTATACTAAGGCTCCCTGATCAAATGTCGGGATATAAATATTCAAATAATATATGTGATTTTATATGTTTTAATGATGGCATTCTATATCTAATCGAATGCAAAGCTCATAAAGGAGCTAGTATCCCTTTTGATAAAATATCTCAATATCCTAAACTTTTAGAGAAAGCGAATATTTACGGAATAAGATCTGGTGTGATATTATATTTATATGAAAAATATAGAGTATTTTATATACCAGTTACTACGATAGAGCAAATGAAAAAAGATGGTAAAAAGTCTGTAGGTATAAAAGCTTTAGAAGAAGGTTATAATATTATTGAAATTCCTTCTAAAAAATTAAGAGTTTTTACTGATTCTGATTATTCTGTTTTACAAAATTTAAAAGAAGGAGAGTAGGAATGGATTTTACTAAAATAAATGATTCACTTGAGAGTGTTAGTAATGATGTTAGTTATATAGAAAATATTATTAATGATGTTGTTAGTGAGTATAGTTCAAATTTAGATGAAATTATGGATAATATTTATACTAACATTATTTGTGATGACTATCCAGCAATTAATACTATTGAAAAATACTTTATGGAACTTTCAAACTGTTTGTATTTTATGTGTGAAAAAAGTGAGAGGCTTGGGGTATTTGATTCTATTAGTAAGTCTAAAGCACAGGAAACTTATAATACTAAGTATTTAGAGCATCAACATTCTAATGATGGTATGGTTGGAGCAAAAAAGCCTACGGTAGCAGAAAGTCAAGCTGTTTCTGAAAACGCTTCTATTTATGATAAGACAGTAAATGATCTTTATAGTAGAGCTTATAAAATTATAAAATCTAAAGTATCGGCAGCAGAAACAATGGTAAGTACTCTATCTAAAATTCTTAGTCATAGAATGCAAGAATCACAACTTGTTTCTATGCAGACTGGGAGGAAAATTTTAAATGAAGAAAATGTTTTCTAAAGAACTATTTATAGAAATTATGAATGCTTTACAGCAAGAAAATGATGTAGTTAGTGAGCTATATGAAACATATAATATAGATCTTATTGATTGTAGTTGGCGTCAAAGTGATTATTATGTAGTAAAACTACTACAATATATATTCAATGATGAACATAATGATTGGATTGATTGGTGGTGCTGGGAAACTGACTTTGGTAGAGATACGACTTTAAATAGTTGCTATAAAACTTTTGAAGGTGAAGAGATAGAAGAAAAGATTGATACAGCAGAAAAATTATATAATTTTTTAATTTCAAATATAAAAGAGAAAGAAGAAAATAACTAATGGCTGAATTAACTTTAAATGGAGTTTTAAGAGATATAAGTAAGAGATATGGAGATAATGTTGCAAAGTTTGGTGCAGATAGTCTAGAAGTAGATGGAATTCTTTCACTTGGATCTCCAATGCTTGATTATTGTCTTTATGGTGGAATTCCTGAAGGTAGAATAATTGAACTTAGTGGTGCTGAGGGATCAGGTAAAACTACTACCGCATTTATGATTGCAGCTTCTTATATAAAAGAAGAGCTTAAAAGAAATCCAGAAAATCCTAGATGTATTATCTTTTTAGATAATGAAGGTACACTAGATCCTACTTGGGCGTCAGTATTTGGTTATGATTTATCTGAGGATGCTCCTGTAAAAACAATTGTAATTAGACCTGAGGGCCAGAATGCTGAAGAAATTTTTGACATGGCTCTAAATCTTCTTAGAACAGGAGAAGTGGGTTTACTTATATTTGATAGTATTGCTACTCTTGTTCCTGCTCAAATAGCTGATGAATCTATGGAAAAATATCAAATGGGAGGTATTGCAAAATCATTAACTAGATTTGCTAATACAGCCCTAGGACTTCTTAGAAAATATCATGCTACTCTTATAGCTATTAATCAGGTTCGTGAGAATATGTCTGGATATGGAAATCCTATTACTACTCCAGGAGGTAGAGCTTGGAAACATGCTTGTTCTTCAAGATTAATGTTTAAAAGAGGAGAATTTTTTGATGCTGATGGAAATAAGCTGTCAACTACTGCAGAATCTCCAGCAGGTCATATTGTAAATGTAGCTGTTTTAAAGACTAAAACTAATAAGTGGGATAGAAAAGGTGGTTCATATAGATTAAATTATACAAGAGGTGTAGATATTTTATCTGATACTATTGAAGCAGCTTTGCATTTTGGTCTAATAGATAATAGTACTCAGGGCTCATATAAAATTATTGACCCAGAAACAGGTGAAATAAAACTAGATTCTGAAGGTAAAGAAATTAAGATAAGAGGTAAAGCAAATGTAACTACTTATTTTAATGAACATTTAGATGAATGGAAAGCGTTGTATAATGCTGTTTACGATAGAATAAGAGAAAAAGAATCTCCATATCATTTTGCATTTGAACAAATGCTTAATAGTGAAGTAGATAAAGTGTTTGGAGATAGTATAGCTAGAGCTAGAGCTGAGGAAGAAGAACTATGACAAGATATGAGTTAAATACTAATATGGAATATATTGAAAGAAGACGTATTAAACTCGCAGACATGATTGTAGATCATGAGACGCTCACTAATGAAGAAGTGATTGAAATGATATATGGACTTTATGGTTTATGTTTTATTATTCTTAATGAGATAAGAGTTCAAAAAGAGAAGGAGAAACGTAATGTCTAAATTTAATACTATTGTGTTGACTAGTGGGGAGTTTGGAGATTGTTTGTATGAAGAACTAGCTAACGTTCTTAGAGTACTAATAAGAGCAGGATATGCTTGTGTTGTTAATGAAGAGGATCCAAATATTATTAGAATAGATTATAATTATGCTGAATATAATCATTTTGGAAATTCTACTCCTGTGTGGTTTGATGAAAGAGAATTAGAAATAATTGATTTTTGTTTAGACTATTATAGAGAAGATGATAAAGATTGCTGTTGTAAGTGTAATAACTAATGACTAAAAATAAGGAAGCTACAAGATACGCTTCAAGTATTCAAGAAAATAGAATAGCAAAAAAGTTTAATGGAAAAGCATCCTCTAGTTCAGGAGCATCTATATTTTCTGGTGGAGATGTTCATGTGGAGGATGCCTCATTATGTATAGAATGTAAAACTTGTATGAAGCCTGCTAAATCTTTTTCTATTAAAAAGGAATGGATAGAAAAGAATACTAAAGAAGCTTTTATAAATAGATTTGAAAATCATTGTATAGCTTTTAATTTTGATTATGAAGATAAAAAAGATTATTATGTTATAGATGATAAACTTATGTCATTTTTAGTTGACTGTTTAATAAAAGAGTATAGTTTATAATTTACTTTTATATATGAATAGTATATAATAAATAAAAAGGAGGGTTATTATGGCAGTATATAGTATTTCTAAAGCAGAATTAGAGTCTAATAAAGAAAAAATTTATACTTTACTTAGAAATATAAAAAGAGATGGGTCTAATATAGAAGGTCTTTTAAAGAAATTAGAAGAGTCTGATTATTTTACTGCTCCAGCCTCAACTCGTTTTCATAATTGTTGTGTAGGAGGATTAGCAGATCATTCTCTTAATGTTTATTATAATCTCAAAAGACTTGTAGAAAATAAGCATTTAGAAGATTCTATTCCTGAGGAAAGTATTATTATATGTGGACTTCTTCACGATATGTCTAAAATTAATTATTATGAAAAAGGAATTAGAAATAAGAAAGTTTATAGTGAAGTAGGAAGTAAGTGGGATGAGCTTGGTCGTTATGATTGGGTTAGTGAAGAGTCTTGGAATGTAATTCCTGAAAAAGATAGATTTATTTATGGAAACCATGAAGAAACATCTGAGTTTATGGTTCGTCAATTTATACCTTTAAAAGTAGCTGAATCAGTAGCTATATTAAATCATCATGCAGGAAAGGGAAATGATTCTTCTGGTATAAATGTAAGTGGAATTTATCATAGATATCCACTTGCTAATCTTCTTCATGTGGCTGACATGATTGCAACATATACCGATGAAACAGATTAATAAATTTACATTACAAGAACTAGAAAAAATAGAAGATTTATTACCAAATAATTGGATAAAGTCTACTCATTTTATTATTGAATCTATTAATAATAGAAAAAGTAGTATAGAAGTTGGGAATAAATTTACTATAAAGATAGAAAATTATATTATAAATCAACCTCCTAATTTTTCATTGTCAGAAAATTGGAATGGTGGAACAGTTCCTCCTGAAGAAATTCTAGATGTAGAGATTATTCAGGTTATGGGGAAAATGACAAAAGTAAAAGCAGTTGGAAGATGCACTAAAATTCAATGGGAAGGATGGCTTCCTAATAAATCTTTTAAGATACAGTAATATGGAATTTTTATATACTAAATATAGACCAAAGAATTTTTCAGAAGTTATAGGACAAGAATCAATAGTTAAGATTTTAAAGCAGCAATTAGAAACTGATAATATTTTTAATTGTATGATTTTTTCAGGTGTTAGTGGTACGGGAAAAACTACAGTTGCTAGAATCTTTGCTAATGAATTAAATAATCATATTGGTTTTCCAATTGAAATAGATGCTGCTTCTAATAATAGCGTAGATAATGTGAGACAAATAGTCGCCTCAGCTTCAGAAAGATCTGTTCATTGTAAATATAAAGTCTATATTATAGATGAGGCACACATGTTATCTATACAGGCTTGGAATGCTTTTTTAAAGACAGTTGAAGAGCCTCCTAAATATACGATATTCATTTTTTGTACTACAGAACCTCATAAAATTCCTGAGACTATTCAGAATAGATGTATGACATTTTACTTTACAAGAGTAGCATCTTCTTTAATAGAACAAAAATTAGATTTTATCTGTAGATCTGAAAATGAAACAGGAAGAAATATTACTAACTGGAATAACTCTATAAACTATATTAGTAGAATATGTGATGGTGAAGTGAGAAAAGCTATAAGTATGCTAGAAACATGTTTACATTATAGTAATGATATGTCAATAGAAAACATTCTTTTAGCTTTAGGAAATATATCGTATAGCTATTACTGTGATATTATTGATAATATATTAGATGGAAATATAAATAAAGTTAATTCTATTATAGATATTTTATATAATCAAGGAATTAATTTAAAACGATTTGTAGATCTATTTCTAGATTTTTGTTTGGATGTTTTAAAATATATATTATCTAATGATATTCAGACAACAAAATTTCCTATACATCTAGAAAATAGTATAAAAAAGATTGCAAATTTTGATAAATCTGATAAGTATTATCTTTATTTTATAGATAAACTATTAGAATTAAAAAATATGATTAAAGTAGATAATAATGAAAAAATTACTATTGAAGTAGTATTTTCTCAAATGTGTAGATTTATATGATTGGCCAAACAGAAATTATTAATTATATCAATAATATACAATCTATTGACGATTTATCAAGGTCAATAGTTATTTCTGGTCCTTTTGGGATAGGAAGACATACATTATTTAAATATATTTGTGATAAATTTAATTTTGATATAGAAGAAATAAATTATGATCTTTCTTTAGATATATTAAATGATATGTATAGTTTATCTATACCTAAAATGTATCTTGTTGATTTTGATATGTTGAAAGAATCTAAACAGTTAGAAAGATTTCAAAATACTTTATTAAAGTTTATTGAAGAACCTCCTAAATTTGCTTGGATTACAATTATAGTTCCTGATTGCAGTTTTATTTTAGAAACTGTGCTTAATAGATGTAAGATTTTTTATTTAAGTTCATACTCATTAAATGAATTAAGTCAAATAGCTAATTTATACGGTAAAGTTTTTAGTGATGAAGAACTCGTAAAACTTTCAACTCCTTATAATATAATAAATATTACTTCTAATGAACTAAAACAAATTCAAGATCTTATAGATAATATTATTAATAATATGCATAGAGCTAATTTATCTAATGCATTGTCAATAAAGAAAAAATTTGATAGTGAAATAGATATATTTTTGTTTATACATTTATTTATCATAAGTTTACATGATATATATTTAATTAATAATGATAAAAAATATTTTAATATTATTAAGTTGACACAAAAATTAACTAGAGACTTATATGTATTGAATGTAAATAAATCTTATTTAATTGAAAATTATTTATTAAATTTAAAGCTTTTGTTTGATGATTGATATTGTAGAATTTAAAAAAGAGATAGAAAATAATTCATTAATATTAAATAAAGATCAACTATTTATTTTTATAGGTAAAGATATTTCATCTGAATTTCTTTTTGATCAGTATTTACATATTTATGCCATTAATAATGGTTTAAATATTATTGTAGAGGATGAGTTATTTGATAATGTTGGATTTTTTGACTCTCAAAAATCCATTAGAATATTAAAGCTTAAAAATTTAAATAAACAGATTATAGGTTTTAAAGGATGGATATTTTGTAATTCAGTATCAGAAGATATAAAGAACAATTATAAAAATATTATCAAGTTACCTAAGCTTGAGAAATGGCAAATAATCGATTATATTTCTTCTATTTCTAATATCGAATTAGATCAGGCTGAACAATTATTTAATGAGTATAGTAATATTTATAAATTAAATAATGAACTACAAAAATTATCTATTTTTAATAGAAATAGTTTTGATGAATTAAAAGATCAACTATTAGTATCTAATAACTATGAGATATTTGACTTAACAAATGCTATTTTACAAAGAGATAAAATTAAATTACAAGAAATATATAAATCTAATTTACGAGTAGAATGTTTTGCTTTTCTAGCACTTCTTATAAAGAATTTTAAGCTTGTTATAGATATTCAACTAGCGAGAAATGCTACTGCAGAATCAGTAGGAATAAGTGGAAAACAATTTTGGGCAATAAAAAAATATAATTGTAATAAATATTCTAAAGACGAATTAATTTATATATATAATATGTTAACTTCAATAGATTTATATATAAAGTCTGGATACATGAGTACAGATATTGTACAAGATTATATAGTATTTAAAATTTTATTTTTATAGGAGATTAATATGAGAACAGCTGAAATTTTTAATGGTAGAGAACTAATTACTGTAGCAGAAAATCATTCCTTTAGACTTGATGGAGTATGGAATTGGGATGTTGGAACTGTAGTAACATTTCAAGTTAAGGCAGGAATAGAAGTTAAAGCTTTGGTTCAGGTAAAAGACGGTTTGGGAACTAAATTTTTAGTTACTGAAATAGTAACAGCAGATGATATAGCCGAAACAAAAGTTACTGCTGAAGAAGTAGAAGTAGAAGTGGTTAAGAATGAAGTAGTAGAAGAGTCTAAAACTGAAGCGGAAGAAAAGCCTAAAGTAAGTAATAGAATGACTAAAAGAGAAATTATAGAATTTATTGCTACTAATGATATAGATATAGACACTAAGAATAAGACAAAAGCAGAAATTATTAGTATCCTTTCAGAAATGGGTTATATGTAAAAGAATTATGAAAATAGGAATCATAGGAGATATACACTTTAGTGAGTATTCATCTATTCTTAGAACAACAGGAAGAAAGTATTCTACTAGATTAGAGAATTGTATAGAATCAATAAATTGGGCTGAAGAAGTCACTTCAGATTGCTATAAAGTTATCTATTTAGGAGATTTTTTTGATAAGTCTTCTTTAAATTCTAAAGAACTAACAGCATTAAGCGAGATTAGGTGGAATAGTTGTGAGCATGAATTTCTTGTTGGAAATCATGAGATGGGTATAAATAATCTTCTATTTAGTTCTGCTCATGTCCTAAAAGAAAATACTAGAAAATTTGTAGTAGATAAACCTTTCAAGTCTTATTTAGGAAATTGTGAATTATGTTATTTACCATACATATTAGAAGATAGTAAAAAATCTTCTATTAATGATTATTTTGGAAAATTAGAAGCAGAAAAGAGAGTTATATTTTCACATAATGATATTGCAGGAATTCAGTTAGGAAAATTTATTTCTAAAGCTGGATTCTCTATAGAAGATATAGAGGCAAATTGTAATTTATTTATTAATGGGCATCTTCATAATGGTTCTAATATAACAAATAAAATAATTAATATTGGTAATTTAACAGGACAAAATTTTTCAGAAGATGGGTTTAAGTATGAACATCATATTTTAATTTTAGATACTGATACTTTAGAATATGAGTTTTATAAAAATCCTTTTGCTATAAATTTTTATAAGCTTGAGAATATAGAGGATATTTATAAAGTAGAAAATGGTGTTATTACTATAAAAGTAATAGAAGACAATATTACCAGAACAAAAAAATTAGTATCAGAAAATAAAAATGTTTTAGTATCTAGAATTATTGTTGAGCACAATAATATTAAAACTGAAGATCAAAAATTATCTTCAATAGATCATTTAGATGAATTTAGAAAATTTGTTTTACAGGAGATTGGAACCTCTGACTTAGTTCAAGAGGAATTAGATATTATAGATGGCTAAGATTTATTTTAAACATTTATCAATTACTAATTTTATGTCTTATGAAACTGCTGAAATAGACTTGAATAAAACTGGTAATATTTTAGTTGGAGGCATAAATAATAATCCTGATGATAATGCTAAGTCTAACGGTTGTGGTAAAAGTAGTTTATTTTCAGCTTTGTGTTGGTGTTTAACCGGAGAAACAGTTAGTGGTGCTAAAGATGTTGCTAATATATATTTAAATGGTAAAACTGAAGTTTCAATAACTTTTGATTTAGACGGAAATTCTTATAAAATTACAAGAACAAAAAATCCTAGTAACTTATTTATTTATATAAACGGGGAAAATAAATCAGGTAAAGGAATTAGAGATACTTCAGAATTACTAGAAGAATATATTCCACAATTATCTTCTTCTTTGATTAATTCTGTAATTATATTAGGTCAAGGACTACCTCAGAGGTTTACTAATAATTCACCCTCTGGTAGAAAAGAAGTATTAGAAAAATTATCTAATTCTGATTTTATGATTACTGATCTAAAAGAAAGGCTGTCAAAAAGAAAAATAACTCTTTTAGATCAACAAAGACAACTACAAGATGATAATTTAACTAATTCTACTTCAATAAAATTAAATAATGATAATATTAGGTTATTAACAGAAGAATTAAATACTTTAGAAAGTAAAGAAGATTTAATTATTTCATTAAATAAAGTAGAATCAAGGTTAGATGAATTATCAGAAGAAATCATAGAGTTTGAAGAGCTAGATGAGGTATTTCAGGAAACTTTTTCTGATAAAAATCTTGAATATACTAAAATTAATAATGAATATTTAGATGCATTAAATTCTGTAGAGCAAGTAGATACTAAAGAACAAGAAGATAAACTTTTAGATCTAAAGAGTGAATATAAATTATTAAATAATAAAATTAGAGAACTAGAAAATGTAACCGATATATGTCCTACTTGTGGTCAAAAGCTTCCTAATGTAACTAAGTTTGACACTACTGATTTAAGAATAGAATTAGACAATAAATTAAAATCTATTTCAACTTTAGAACAAGAGATTGATAATATAAATATTAAAAACAAAAATAATATTAGTTTATGTAAACAATTGTTTGATGAGAAAATAAATGACATAAAAGAAGATCTCGATATAATTAAAACTGATATTGTTGAAAATAATAAAAAATTACAAAGTATCAATAATACTAAAGTAGAATTAGAAAAAGAAAAGCTTGATATTGAAAATAGAATAAATTCATTAGAAGAAAATATTTTATATAGAAAAAATAAAATATTAGATTTAACTGAAAAGAATAAAAAACTTAACGAAAAGTTGTATAATAATAATGAGCAATTAGATATTATTAATGAAAGAATATCTATAAACTCAAAAATGCAAACATTAGTTAAAAGAGATTTTAGAGGTTATCTTCTTAATAATGTTATTTCATTCATTGAAATGCAGGCTAAAACTTATTCTTTAGTAGTTTTTGGTACTGATAAATTATCTTTTAAATTAAACAATAATAATATTGATATAGCTTATGATAATAAAGATTATAGTGTATTAAGTGGTGGTGAAAAACAAAAACTTGATATTATTATTCAATTTGCTATTAGAGATATGCTTTGTACATTCTTAGATTTTTCGTCAAACATTTTGGTTTTAGATGAAATTACTGATTCATTAGACAGTATAGGCGTAAATAACATATTTGATTTAATAGATTCAAATTTAAATGATGTAGAAGTAGTCTATATTATTTCTCATCATGTTGATGAGTTAGAAATTCCTGCAGACGGTGAAATAATTATTATAAAAGGAGAGGATAAGATTAGTAGGATAGTTTAATGTTATTTTCTAAACCTAACATAAAATATACTGATATGTGTATATATGTGGATTCTATAGTAGAAAAAGAGAATCCAACTGAACAAGAATTGAATAAGTGTTTTGAGTACATATATCATATAGGATTTATGTTAGCTCATAAACATAAATATTTTAATAAAAGTTATTATTATGAAGAATTTGCATTATTTTTAGCTACAGAAGTAATGCACAGGCTATTTTTCAATCCAAAATTAAAAGAAATATCTGAAGAAGGAGAGCCTTCATTAACTAAAATTAAAAGTGTTTTAAACTATATGAAGGCTATTATCTATGGGCGTAAAGTTGAGTTTGAACAACAGACTTATTCTCAACAGCTTTCAAGAAATTCAGAAGAAAGTAATTTTTCTTATACTTATAATGAAGATTTATATCAATCTTTAAAAGAAACTGAGGTAAAATTATATTTTAATAGTCTATCGAAAACTGTTAAACATATTGTTTATAATAAAAATTTTTATAAGAATGATAAACTATTAATGAAAAATATTTATATAAGTTGTTTATTGACAGTTTTAAATGGGTTTACTTTTACTAATTCAGATATTTTGAAATTAAATAATACTTATTCTTCAATAGAGTCAAAATATAGATTATTAGGAAGATTATATTCTAAAAACAGAGATGAGGCATTAGTCTTATATCATTTAGATGAAAAATATAGTGACTATATAAAAGTATTAGCAAATAAAGTTTATAAACAGATTAAAGAAGATTTATCAGATTTATCGAGTCAATCATTTGCTTTATCTGATGATGTTATAACTAATATTCTATTTTTAGAAGTAAATGGAGAAGATTATAACGAATGAGCACACTTAGAAAAGAACTAGATAACTTAAAAATGACAGATACTTTTTCTCTTATTTTATTTGTTTTATACAAAATAAGAGATGTAGATGAGTATTCTACTTTAAGTGAACTTGCATATATTTTAGATAAAGATACTTTATTAAATCTATGTGAATATTTTGGCGGTTTAACTATACGTATTCCAACAATTGATGAGTTAGATTCAATAATTAATTCATTATTGCTTTATCAGTATATAAATATTGATGGTTATTCATATAAAGATGCTGTAGAAAAAATTGGATTTGACTCATTTCAATTAAGAAAAATAAAAAAAGACTATAACAATATTTGTTCTATTTTAAATAATTATTCGTTGAGCTAAATGTTTGAGAAAAATTTACTTACTATAAAAAATGATTTAAAATATCATAAAAGGGATAAGGACTACTTAATTAAATTTTTTATACAAAAGCGTCTTAATGATTCTTTATCTAGTTATTTTAAAAATTTAGAATCTAGCGTATATGCACTTGTAGTAGCTAATCCTGAAAAAGTAATAAAGGAAATGTAATGAAGCGTAAACTTTTAAATGATATATCAACTATATATTCAATTAGAGCTTCTATATTAAATAAATTAACAGAATTAGCTGAATTATGCATATGTGATTATCTTGTAGAAGCTAAATTGTTAGATGATGATCTATTAGAAATAAATATAGGAATTGGAAAAATATTAATTCTAATTTTAGAAGATTCTTTAGAATATCAATTTATTCCTTCTAGCAGATTAGAGCAACTAATATGTGATTCAATTATTAAATTAAAAAGTCCATTAGTATCTAAGTCTGAACAAGGACTAGAAGAAAAGTTGGTTTCCACATATAAGGAGTTATTTTAATGGTTCCTGACACAATTAAATTAACTACTGATTCAAAAGATATTGAAAAGTATATCTTAGAAGAAGAAAACTTAGATGATCTTAATGATATAGTTAAATTATTTAATATTTCTTTAAAGAAAAAAGACTTAATAAGAAATAGTAAATTAAGTGAAGCTCAAGATAAAATAGTAGAACAGATTACTACTAGAGTGTCTGAAAGACCAGATAATTTTAGTAATGAAGATTTATTAAAATATTATAAAACAATTCAAGACACTTTAACTAAAATGGACGGATCTTTAGATGATGTTAAAGTACCTACTATACAATTAAATCAACAAATTAATATTGCTCAGGACGAATTTGATAGAGAGTCAAGAAAGAAAATAATAGATACTGTAAATCAAATTTTAAGTGTAGCTAAAGAGAGTTCACAGGAAATAAAAGATGTTATTGACTTGAATGAAGGAGATATAGAAACTATAAATGACTGATAATTTGTTAAAAAGACCAGATGAATCTGATGTTGAATATAAAAATAGAATTTATTTATATAGAGATATATATGGGTTAACTTGGGGAGATATTGCTGATATAATAAATAGTGAATTGAATACTAGTTATTCAGCAGATAAATATAGAAAAGAATCTTATAAAGTTCTTGATAATGACTATTCTCAAATATTAAAGTTAGATGATAAACTTCTAGAGTACAAAAAAGAGAAAGTAAAATTAAATGATCAAAGAACTCAAATCACTGCTCTTACTAGATTAGCAGCAAGAGAAGAAACCTTTAGAGATATTGCTATTGAAGTTGCTGCTAATATTTCAAAAGATCGGATACTAGAGCTTCCTGAAAAGATAGATATTAAAAATGAAGAAAAGAAAGCTATTCTTTGTATTGGAGATTGGCATTATGGACTAGAAGTAGATCTATTTTATAATACTTATAATACTGAGATTGCTGTAGAAAGAATTACAAAACTATTAAACTCTGTTCTAGTTAAAATTAAAGAACATAATATAGATGATTTATATGTAATTAATCTAGGTGATATGATTTCAGGAAGAATTCATTTACCTTTAAGAATCAATAATAGAATTGATACTGTTCAACAAACTATTGAGATTTCTGAAGTGTTAGCAGAATTTTTAACTATACTATCTCAATACACCCATGTTAATTATATATCAGTTTCTGATAATCATTCTAGAGTAGAGCCAAATAAAAAAGAATCTTTAAATACAGAATCTTTTGCTAGAATTATTGATTGGTTTTTACAAGAAAGATTGTCTAATAATAAGAATGTTGATTTTATAGAAAATAATTTTTCTGAAGATTTTGCTATATTTTCTGTATTTGATCATAGTGTAGTAGCAGTTCATGGTGATAAAGATCCACAGAGAGGAATTGTTGATAGATTAAATTCATATATGCAAGGTCATATTGATTTATTGATATCGGCTCATAGACATCATTTTACTGCTGATGAAAATAATTTTACAGAATTCTATTGTAATGGATCTCTAATAGGTCAAGATCAATATTCTGCTGACTTAAGACTGAATAGTAAACCTTCACAGCTTTTATTTATTTGCACACCAGAAAATTTTTCTGAAATTATTTATAAGATAAAACTCTAAATAACCTTATAATATAAAGACAACACTAAGTCCTAAGATAAGTCCACATAGGTAAGTTCTTAGGTAAATGTAAAGGAGAAAACAATGAAATATTATAGTGAAAAATTAGATAAGATGTTTGATAGTGAAGATGATCTTTTTAAAGCTGAAGAAGAGAAAGCTGAAAATGAGCTTGCTGTGGAGAAAGAAAAGACAGCACTCAGTAAAGCTAAAAAAGCTGAAGCTGATAAAGTACAACTTACAGACAAAGAGGTAGATGAAGCTCAGGAAAACCTTAAAAAGGTTAGGGAAGAGGCACAGGCTAAAATTGATGCTGCTCGTAAAGAAGCAGAAGATATGCTTAAAGAGGCATATAAAAAGCTGAGTGTAGCTCAAGAGCATAGGTTTGAAGCACTAAAGGCTTTTAATGAAAAATTTGGCCCATATAAAACATATTATACTGGAGAAAAAGCCTATAATGAGTTTCAAAAGACATTGAGATATTTTGATAATATATTTAATGATTTTAGGTGGTTTTTCTAATATTAGAAAATAGGTTATTTAGAGATAATATAGGGGATATAGTTAATTCTGTATCCCCTATTTGAAATATTGGTAGGTAATAAAATGGCAATTAAGCATGTAAGAGAATATTATGAAAGAATGGTTTCAGATTATGTAGAGATGAAACGCGTTCTAGAAGAAATGGAAAAATTATCAGAAGAAAAAGCATCAATAGCTTTATCAAATATAGAACAAATTAGAGAGCAAGTTAAAATATTAGAAGCTAATTATAAACGTTTAGCATATATAATGTTTTTATTAAATCAACCTAATAAAGACAGTAAAAAACAAAGATATTTAAATAGAGAAAAAAAGAAGCTAGATAATATTCCAGTATCTAACAGGGAAGAAGCAGTAATTGAAGAAAATACTAGAATACTTGAAACATTAAAATCATATTTTTAACGTTTTTAATATATGCTAAATTATTTATAACACGAGAGGAAAACTAATGGATGAGAATAAGCTTGAATTGCTAGATATCGTTGGTCTAGAGCCTGATGGAGATATTATTGATAATTATTATGTAATAAATCTCTATGATTATGATACATTCAATAATGTGTATAATAAATTAGAAAAGAATATTGAGTGTGAAAGAGATAGTGATCAAACTTCATTAGATGAAGAAGCAGCACATATTACATATGTCTATAAAGACGTTTTAGTAGAATTAGTTGCATTATTTAATTCTGATGAGTATTCACTAAATATATATGAGGAAAACTAATTAATGAAGATAGACACGAAGGAAGTTCTTGACTTAGACGCTTTAGTTAAAGTAGGGCGTTCTCAAGAAATAGATCATGAAAAAAATGGAAAGCTTATAAGAGAAATTACTGCTAATATAAAACGAACTATGAGAAAAAATAATCTCATTTCTTTATCTGCTCCTGGAATAGGATATAATAAGAGAATTTTTTGTATTGATTTTAGTGATAAAGAGATTAAAAGTTTTATAAATCCTGTAATAACTAACGCTACAGGTATGCAGCTAGTTAGAGAACAATGTTCTTCTATTCCAGGTAAAGAATATGTTATACCTAGAAATACAGTAATTGATGTAATTTATGAAACACCTACTGGGCAAATAAAAACAAAACGTCTTAAAGATGTTGTAGCATTTGTATTTCAGCATGAAATAGATCATCTAAATAATGTCACTTTAGATATTATTGGATTAGAAGTAGATGAAGATTTTGATAGTGCTACTCAAGAAGAAAGAGAAGAAATTATAGATATGTATCTTGATTCTCTTGATTTAAGACAAAAATATTTAGAAGAAACAATAAACTCAGATAAAGAATTAAAAATAGTTTCAGATAGATTAAAATTTATAGAAGCGCTTGCAAGAGGTGATATAGAATTCGAAAAACAAGATGAATAGGAATATAAATGTCACGAACTAATACGAATATTCAATTTCAAAGAAGTACTAATACATTTTCGGAATTAGTAGAATCTCAGTTTTCTCCAGAATTATCTTTTGGTGAACCTTTCTTTATAGATAATACTCAACATGATTCTAGTGGATATTTAACTGAGCCTGTTAATGCATATTTAGCTTTAGGTAGAAAACCTGATTCAGATAATGACAATGTTACTTTAGGTAAATCTCCAGTTATAAAAGCTTTAACTTTAGATAAAGCTAATTCATTAGTATTTTATAATAGTACTAATGGATCTATAACAGATGAAGCAGGTAATGAATTACCAGTAAATAGAATAACAGCACAACCATTTTTAACTACAGATATAGATAGTTCTAATTCGACTAAATATCACATTTTATGCCAACCAGATAATGATACTACTGTTTATAAATTTACTTTAGATGACTTTGGTATTTTTGTAAATGGAAGAGGAATTATGAAAGGTGCTGCATGGAATGACTATGCAGAATACAGAAAAATTGAGGGAGAAGCCTTACCTGGTCAAGTAGTCTGTGATACTGGTTTAGGTACTGTTAAGTTATCAGAAAATAGACTTCAAGCATGCGCTCATGTAGTTTCAGATACTTATGGGCATATTATAGGAGAAAAAGAAAATAGTATACCTATAGCAGTAGCAGGTAGAGTATTAGTAAATATAGACTCTAATATTGGTAATATTCAATTAGGTGACTGTGTTTGTGCAGGACCTAACGGTTTTGCTACTAAGATGACTAGCCAAGAAATTACAAGTTGCCCAGATAAAATTTTAGGAGTTGTCTGTGAAGTATTATCTGACTCTCCTGAAAAAGTTTGGATAAATATTAAATAATATATAAGTTATTGTTTAATAAGAAGTATTTTAAAGCAGCCATCTTTAGCATAAATGGCTGTTTTTATTTACTTTCTTAAAGGAAAGAAAATGAATGAAATAGTGTTAAGAGGATATTTTAGAGATATTGAATTTTCACACTATCAAGGAAATATTGAATATGAAAAAGCTAATTTAATTTGTCCTCGATTAGGTGGAAAAGAAGAAGATATAATATCTCTAAGATATAAGAAATATACTAATAAATATAAAGAAGGTGATTTTATTGAATTAACAGGAAATATACGATCTTATTCTTCTCATAATGAAAATAAAAATAATGTTCAAATTTATGTATTTACTTATTTTGATAAACCTGAAGAAATTTCAAATAATCATTTAGTTTTAGATGGTAGAATATGTAAGATAGAAGATCTA
This sequence comes from uncultured Bacillota bacterium, assembly GCA_947303895.1. Taxonomy (GTDB): domain Bacteria; phylum Bacillota_I; class Bacilli_A; order RF39; family UBA660; genus RUG13038. Next base: position 22,500 of record CAMYZQ010000004.1, read on the forward strand.
AGATATTCTAAAACTGGGGTTCCATATGTTCATTTTATATTAGCTAATAATATATTTACTCCAGATGGAAAAAAGATAAATAGTTATATTCCTTGTATATGTTATTCTGATAATGCAAATAAAATAATTTCTTTAGGCATTAGTGCTGAAATTAAAATAATAGGGGAATTTCATTCTCATACTTATAAAAAAGCATTAGATAATGGTGAAATAGAGTTCAGAGTTGCTCATGAAGTTACAGTAAAGTCTATTAATTAGAGTAATTATTATGAATAAGACAAGAGCAGAAAGAAGACATCTAAATATAATAAAAGCTTTAAGAAAAAGAGATATTGTTAGAAGATGTTATTGGTCTTGGGAAGATGATCCTCCAGAATATTATGATAATTTACATCAATATTCTAAAAATAAAATTCATTGTTCCTGTCCTATATGTTCGAATAAAACTAATAATATTTTATATGGTAAAAATTATAAAAAACAAGATTTAATGCAATTTGAAAAACTTAATCAAGAATTAGAAAGTTATTATGGCTAGAGAATTAATAAAAGATTTTTATGGAAGAATATTAGGTTCTATTGAGACAGTAGGAACTAAACAAATTGCGAGAAATTTTTATGGCAAAATTTTAGGTACTTATAATTCTGTTGATGATAAGACTAGAGATTTTTATGGTAGAATCCTTACTAGAGGTAATACTCTAATAGGATTAATTTATGCAGAGAAAAAATGATTTTTGATTACTTACGTACAGTACAAGCAATGGACACAATATCAATTGAGGACATAGGTAATACTTGTATTAACGCTTTTAATGATGATGGACTTGAGTGGTTCTTAGTATTAGAAACTAACAATGGCTGGACTAAGACAACAATATTTGGGCCATTAAAAGTTGATAGTAATAAACTTACAACTAGTTTCTCATATAGTTTTTATGAAAAAGATTTTTCTGAAAAAACTATTAATAAAACTATAGATAATTTTATTAATAACCCCAAATATATGATTACACAAGTTGAAGAAATAGATAAAAATTTTGCGAAAGAAAGATTTAATAAAATAAAAGAAAGTTTATAGTTTTATTATTTTATAATATAATATTATTGAATATTAAGATAATTAGGTGAGAAATGCTTTATTCTAAATTAGAAATGTATGATATGCTGATTAATTTTGTAGGAATTGATCCAGATGGTCTTGATTTAATATTAAAATTGATGGGAGATACTCCACAAACTTATATAAAGGTATTAAATGCGAGTTCTCATTTTAAAACATTTGCTGATTTAGAAGATTCATATTGTAGCGATGAGGAATTTTAAAAGTAAAATAGCATTAGATTTAGATGGTGTTATATGGGATTTAGTTGATCCTTGGGTTAATAGTTATAATATATTATATGGTGATAATATAAAAACTACTGATATAAAAGAATATAAATTATCTAATACACTAATTAAAGCTACTTCAGAAGAACTTCATAATATTTTATTACAAAAGAATTTTTGGAATAATGTTTTTCCTTTTCCAAATGCTTTTGAATATTTAGATAAATTGAATAGTGAATATGATTTATATATAGCCACAAAAACTGACTATAGAATATATGAAATTAAAGTGAATAGAGTTTTAAAATTATTTCCATTTATTAATCCAGAACAAATAATTTGTATTAATAATAAAAGTTTATTAGATGTTGACTGGTTAGTAGATGATTGTGCTGATAATTTAAATGGAAACTATAATAAAATACTACTAGATGCTTCTTATAATAGAAGTAATCACGAGTTTATTAGAGCTAAAGATCTTAAAGAAGTTTATAATATAATTAAATTTATGGAGATGAATTGAATGATTGAAGTTTATTCTACTGAATACTGCCCTAGATGTAAAATGTTGAAAGAAAGACTTAATAGTAAAAATATAGAATTTAAGGAGAATCAAAATGAAGAGGAGATGGCAAATTTAGGTTTTACCACTATTCCTATATTAAAAACAGAAGATGGTGAATTGTTAGATTTTGGTAAAGCTATTGCATGGATTAATTCTCTTTAAGGATAACTTATGAATATTAATATTAAATTAAATAGAAATTTTACAACTCAGTTAAATAAATTAGACCAAGAATATGGAGAAGAATTTATTAAGCTTCAAGGCATAGATGAAGATAAATTAAGTTTAACTGATTTTATTAACAATTTTGTTGTTAGTTCAAATGTTGCAGATGCTTCAGTAGATGCTAATGCAAATATTAGTCAAAAGGATATAGTTACTTTATTAAGTGAAATGTCCAAACCACATCAAAAATTATTAGCATATAATAAACTTTATTGTGAAATTCAAGAGCTATATGGTTTTAAAGTTGCTAATGAAGCATTTGAAAAAATGTGGAATTACTCAATTTATATGCATGATTTTAATACGGCAACTTTCTTACCATATTGTTTTGCTTATGATATAAAAGATATAGTAGAAAAGGGTTTATTCTTTATAGAGAACTATAATGCTCAACCTCCAAAACATTTAGATAGTTTTGTGCAAATTCTTATGGAAGCTGTAGCATTTCTGTCTAGAAGACAGTCTGGAGCTGTAGGATTACCGAATTTAATTCCTTATTTATATTATTTTTGGAGTAGAGATGTAAAGCAAGGATATTATACAAAAAGTCCTTGTGTTTATAAAAAACAACAAATACAAGCTCTTATTTATAGATTAAATCAACCTTGGGTAAGACAGGACCAGGCAGCATTTACTAATGTAAGTGTATTTGATCATCCATATTTTGAGGCTATTTTTGGAAGTTCACAGTTTCCAGATGGTTCATATATGATAGATGAGGAAGAAGAAATTATTCAGTTCCAAAAAGATTTTATTGATGTAGTCAATGAAGTAAGAGAAGAAAATATATTTACTTTTCCAGTTTTAACTGCTTCTTTACTTTACCAAGAAGGTAAGTTTGTAGATGAAGATTTTGCAAGATGGGCATGTGAAGCTTCAAGAAAATGGAATCTATTTAATTTCTTTACTGATAGTACTGTAAATAGTTTAAGTAATTGTTGTAGACTTAAATCAGATGTAACAGAATTATATTTTAATAGTATTGGTGGAACAGCTCTTAAAGTAGGAAGTACTAAAGTATCTACTCTTAATATTGCTAGATTAGCTTATGCTAGTAGAAATAGTGAAAAGAAATTTTTAAATTCTCTTAAAATTCTTACTGAGCTTGATCTTATGATTCTCGATGCTCAAAGAAATATTATTAGAAAAAATGTTAAGAAAGGATTACTTCCTAATTTTGATTCTGGATTAATTGATTTTGAACATCTTTATTCGACAGTGGGTATAAATGGTATTTATGAAACTATTAAGACTTTCGGCTATTTAACTGTTGATGAATTAGGAAATACATATTATACTGAGGAAGCTTTTGATCTTGGCAAAAAGATTTTTAAAACTATAAAAGATGTAATTGATGAATTTGTAAAAGATAAAGATTATAAAGTCAATATTGAACAAATTCCAGCCGAACAAGCAGCAGTAAAATTACAGACTGCAGATAAGCTTCTTTATCCAAGAAAAGTAGTAAAAGACCTTCCACTATATGGTAATCAATGGATCCCACTTGGTATTAAAGCAACAATAGCTGAAAGAACAAAAATCTGTGCGGCTTTTGATTCTTATTGTAATGGTGGAAGTATTGAACATATTAATATAGATACTTATTTTGATTCTTTTGAAAAGGCCTGGCATATGCTTAATTGGGTAGCCCAGCAGGGAGTAACTTATTTTGCATTTAATGGTAAAGTTTCTCAATGTGAAGAACAACATAGTTTCTATGGTTCTACTTGTCCACACTGTGGAAAACCTTCTGTAGTTGAATATACTAGAGTAGTAGGATTTTATACTCCTATAAATACTTGGTCTAAAGAGAGAAGTAGTGAGTATAAACTAAGAGAATGGATGCCTTTAAATGAGAAGGCAGAAAATGCATAATGAAAATAAGAGATATAATTATAGAAGATTTTGTTAATTATAAAAAACCTTCCATGTTTATAAATATGGGAAATTGTGATTGGAAATGTTGTACAGAACAAGGTTTAGATATTTCTATATGTCAAAATTCTGAAATGGCTTTAATGCCTGAGATAGATATAGAAAGTTCAAAGATTGTAGAAATGTATATTTCTAATCCTATAATAGAATCTATAGTTATAGGTGGATTAGAACCTTTTTATAATTTTAAAGATCTATTAGAATTAATAAGTAAATTTAGAAACTTTACAAATGATGATATAGTAATATATACAGGTTATTATCCATATGAAATTCCAGATAAACTTATGTATCTATCTCAATATGATAATATTATTATTAAATTTGGTAGGTTTATACTTGGAGATGATAAACATTTTGATCAAGTATTAGGCGTAGAATTAGCTAGTGACAATCAATATGCAGTAAAATTAAATAAAGGAACACAAAAAATAATAAAAGCAATGGCAAATAATAATGGTTACTGTCCTTGTAGAATAGATAAAAACGAAGATACTAAATGTTGTTGTCTAGATTTTAGAAATAAATTTGAAGAAAAATGCCACTGTGGAATCTTTAGTAAATAAAGGAATTTAAATGTTATATGATTATATAGTAGAATCTGCTAATATGTTTTTAACTGAAGAAGTCTTAGAAGAAGATAGAATGGTTAAATATAATGGGGAATTAGCCCCTAAATTTGGCTGGTTTGTTATTTATGTAGGTGGGCCTGGTTCTGGAAAAGGAAGTTCTACTAATTTTAAATCAAGACTTCAAGGAGATTATTTTAATATAGATAATCTTAAAGAAATTGAAAGAATGTGGGATATAAAAGATCCTACTACTGGAAAAGCTCGTAAAGATGATTTTGAGACTCCAGAAGATGCAAGAAAAATGAGTAATCCAGAATTTGTTTCTGAACTTCATTATAGTATGAAACCATTAGCAAAAAAATGGGAAAAGTCTATTTTACATAATCCTGAGAATGAGAATGATGCTAGAAAAGATAGACTTCCTAATATTATTTTTGATGTGACTGGTGATGAGCTTGATAAGATTATGAGGTATGTAGAACCTCTTAAAGCTAAAGGATATAAAATAGCTATTATTTGGGTATTATCTACTATAGAAAAAGCTCATGAAAATAATACTTTAAGAGCTAGAAAAGTTGATGTTGATAATGTATTTATACCTAAGCACGAAGATGTAATTAAAGCACAAGAAGCATTATTTGAAACAGGTTATATTCATAATATTGATGAATTCTGGGTGATAGATTCTGCTATTGAAATAAATCCTAAAAAAGATCCGGTTGGTTATCACGATGCTCAAAATGTATATCATATTCCTTGTAATGAAGACGGGCTTAAATATTTTGAGCACATAGCGAATAGAATTGATTATAATAAAAGTGAATTAGAAAGATTTAAACAAAAAAGAGCTGGAAATCTTGAATAACTATTTACTTTATATATAATATATATTATAATATATATGTAAATAGGAGGTGCATTTATATGATTGTTTTAAAAGATATAAGAAAAGATCTAGAAGAATTCAAAAATTTTGAAATCATATTTAATCTTTCTGAGACTGGTTGTAAAAGATTTGAGCAGGAATATAATACTGTAGAGGAGTTGCTTAATCTTCCAGATGAATATGAAATTCCATATGAGTGTTATGAAGTTATTTATGACTGGGATGATTTTGGTGTTGGAGACGGTAAAGATGCTATATGTTTTTATTCAAAACGACCAGGTTTTCTAGAGAGGAATGAAAAAGCTACTTATGCTTATTCACTTAGATAAGGAGACAAGATGCAACTTAGAGAAGAAGTAAAAGTAAATAGTGGTGTATTAGAATGTCCAATAAATGATTATTTTTGTAAGTTTTTTGAGAATGGATCTTGTAAACTTATAAATGCACATGAAAAATGTATCGTATTAAAAGAACATGTTAAGAAAACTAAGAAAATTTTGGAATAAAAATATAAGATACAGAAATGCTCAATTAACTCCTAAGGGTAGTTGCTTTAAAAATTATTGTGAAAAAATTTATAATGATACTTTAGAGAGTAAAATTGAAGCATATGAAGATTTTATATGGTATATAAGGGATTTAGTAATAGAAGAATATGGGCTAGTATTGTCTAGAGAAGAGTCTGTAGAACTTATTTTAAAATCTTATGAAGAAATTTTATAAAAATGTTTACTTTTATAAAAAATCGTATTATTATAAAAATGTATTCAATAACCGCCAACCTTCGATCGAAGAGCAAGAGGCGAGCTCATTAAAAACGCTGATGAGTTGGTTAAGACGTGGGAAACTCCCCGTATGAGTAGGTTACATTAATGCGGTTACTACTCAATTAGGAGATAACCCGTTACGTCGGGGAGATGATAAAAAAACGTAGCGGGTATTATCGAGGGGTGGAGCAGTCGGAAGCTCGTCGGGCTCATTACCCGAAGGTCGTGGGTTCAAGTCCCACCCCCTCAACCAAAGTCATGAAAGTCTCATATTTCTTTCATGGTGTCCTCCTTTCTTATAAATATGAAGGTGTGGGAGACTCCCCGCCTTCATTATGGGGATGAATATGGTTTCGGTATGGCTTAAAAGCCAAAGTGCATAGCTGTACACCTCGGTTCGATTCCGAGCATCTCCACCAAAAGGGCATATGCCTTGTATATATACATAAAATTCAGATTAAATGGCTCGTTAAAGGAAAAGCCTTTACTAAAGAGAGAATTGATCTTTAGTTACTGGTTCTGAAGCTGTTCTAGTAAGTCAGCCAGCGGTAGATGTTTTGCTCCTGTATCCCAACAGGCAGAGGAAGCGGACTTAAAATCCGTATAGTGCAGGTTCGAATCCAGCCAGGAGCACCAATATGTAGATACTTACAGTAATATAATTAATAAAAAGATTTTTAATTAGTATCTAGGAGGGAAATGGATATGATTAAGGAAAGAAAGAACTTTGTAGAAGCATTGAAGACTCAGAACAGTAAGAAGAAGACTTTTACTGAAAATGGTGCTGTGGCGTATGAAACTACAGGCAAGTATTTACTTGACTTTAATTTCAAGCTGTCTCAGTACAGAAATATGAGTGTTGAGGAGATTAAGAAGGACTTTGCTAAGGTTTACTTCGAAGATCCTAAGCTTGCTACAAAGTTTATTTTTTATATTGGAGATGCTAGAGGCGGTCTCGGTGAAAGAAGAACTTTCAATGCTTGCATTGATTGGCTTGTAGAAAATAATTCTGAAGTTGCTGCTAAAGTAGTTAAATTTATCCCTGAATATACTCGTTGGGATAATCTTGTTAAACTTATCAGAAGTAGAAATAAGTATATTTCAACAATAGTGACAGTTGCTATTGGAAATCAACTTATTGAAGATTTGGATAACATGGCTGCTGGAAAGAGTGTTTCTCTTTGTGCTAAATGGCTTCCTTCAATAAATGCATCTTCTGCTGAGACAAGATCTTTGGCTAATTTTCTTTGTAATCAGCTTTGTCTTACTCCTAAGAAATATAGAAAGACTCTTTCTGCTCTTAGAAAGTATCTTGATGTAGTTGAAGTCAAGATGTCTGCAAATGAGTGGAATAAGATCGATTATTCTAAAGTACCATCTCTTGCTAATATCAAATATACAGATGCATTTTATAGAAATGATCCTTATAGAAGAGTGGAATATCTTGCTTCTCTTAAGAGAGGCGAGACAAAAATTAATGCTTCTGTTTCTCAGCCTCATGAGATAGTAAGAAGATATTATAATCAGCCTAATTCTTGGTGGCATGAAATAAAAGAAGTTGATACAGCACTTGAAGAAATGTGGAAGGCTTTGCCGAATATTTCAGTAGAAGATAGTCTCATAGTTAGAGATGGTTCTGGTTCTATGTGCTGTTCTGTAGGCCATAATTCTAAGACAACTTGTCTTGATGTAGCTACAGCTCTTACTATTTATTGTGCAGAGCATAATTCTAATATTTGGAAGGATAAGTTTATTACTTTTTCTTCTAGACCTAAGTTTGTAGATCTTTCTAATTGCAAAACACTTAGAGATAAGCTTATTAGGTGTGATGCAGAAGATGATTGTTCTAACACTAATATTGAAGCTACAATGAGGCTTATTCTTGATACTGCTATTGAGAATAATCTTTCTCAGGAAGACATGCCTAAGAATATTGTAATTATTTCTGATATGCAGTTTGATGCGAGAAGAAATAGCTTCAATTGGAATAAGACATTGTTTGAGCAGATTGCTGAGGATTATGCTGAAGCTGGATATAAGCTTCCAAAGATCTGTTTCTGGAATGTTTGTTCTAGAAATTTTGATACTATTCCTATGCAGAATAACGAACTTGGTCTTGTTCTTTGTAGTGGATTTTCTATTACTAATATGAATATGTTTATGAGTGGAGAAATTAATCCATATAAAGTTCTTGTTGAACAGATTAATGGTGAAAGATATGATCCTATTGACAAAGCAATAAATAATATAATATAATTGGTTAGATGCTTACAGCAACATTTAAAGGATTTTTCTTTATTATATCTTAGCATTAAGACATTTAATAACATAAATATAGCATCTAGTGAAAATTTAGGCACTAACAGCAACACATAAAACGATAATTGCAAATTATGGAGTAATATAGTGTCTAGTCGAATTTAAGCTTCATTGGTGGAATTGGTAGACACGCAAGATTTAGGATCTTGTGCCTATGCGTATAGGTTCGAGTCCTATATGAAGCACCATAAACCACTTACAGCAAATATATGCATTAGACTGGTAATCTAAATTGGCAAAACGTGGTTTGTTTAATATTTATTAATATATATGTATAATTTATGCTTTCTATATTATTATAATAATGTAATAAAGGAGGTATTAAAAATGATTATGAATATTATTAATAAATTAGGATGTCTTATTTTTTGTTTTGGAATTTGCCTAGCAGACAGTGAGAATTTACTTATTCCTATAAGTACAGTCTTAGTTGGAATTATACTTTTTAAGATAAGCTACAAAAAGATCCAGTAAATTGGATCTTTTTTGTTTACTTTTTATTAATTATATATTATAATATATATGTAATTAATAGGAGGTGTAGATATGTATTATGCATTTGATTTTAATGATACTAAAGCTTTAGATGAATTTAATTTATCAAATATAGATATAGTATCTATGGTCAGATTTGAAACTTTAGAGAAGCTTGAAAAATTTTTAGATGTTAATTATTCTTATATTGCAGTTTATAATTCAGATGAAAAGTATCCAAGTCCTATTAATTTTGAGAGTATAAATGATGCGAAAATAGCTTTAATAAAATGTTTAAATAGATAGGAGGGAAAACATGGAAGAATTTGTAGAAGTACTGGAGAGAATTAAAGAAATATGTAGTAAGACAGATTGTTCAGAGTGCCCATTTTCTATAGGAATTTATCAGGAAGGACCGGGGTATACTTATTATTTCTGTGATATTAGAAAGAAACCAAGAGATTGGGATCTTAAAAAAGAGAGAATGAAACAAGATAAGAATTATAGAAAGAATCTTGAAAAAGAAGAAAAAAAGAAACAGAAAAATAAAGAAGAAAAACCAAAAAAGAGAGGACGTAAGAAGAAAGAAGATAAGTAATAAATGAGACCTCATAAAGAGGTCTTTTTATTTTATTATAAAAATATATTATCAAATAATAATAATGCTAAATTATTTATATTATGTATAAATAATAAAAAGGATTAAGAATGATAAGGGGAACTACTCCTACATTAATATTTAAGACACCATATACTGCAGATCAAATAGAGCTTGGATATATAACTTTTGCAAGAAAGGGTATTGTATTTATGGATATTCCATTTACAGATAGTAGAGTTTCTGTAGATGATTATTCAGTTTCAATTACATTTTCACAAGAAGATACTCTGAGATTTAACTCAATGACTGTTTATGCAGTTCAATTAAGAATTTTATTAGAAGAAGGATTAGCTGTTGCATCAAATATATTAACAGTACCAGTTGATTCTATATTAAAAAATGGATTTATAGCAAATGAGTAAGAAACCTAATTCAGCTTATTTTGAAACAGAGTTTAATCTAGGAGATGTATTTGAAACCAATCTAACAAATACTTTAACTTTCGAATCTGGGCTTCAAGAAGTAACTGCAATATATAAAGCTGATCACGCTGTATTAAAAAATAGAGATTTAGATGATCAGCATCCAATAAGTGCTATAACTGGATTACAAGCTGCATTAAATTCTAAACAAGATGAACTTATTACAGATGGTAATTCGGGCATAGTAATAGAAAATAATTATATACGATTAGATAACTTAATATTAGACTGTGGTACTAGCACTACAGTAATTTGGGAGTAGTAAATGAGCACTACAATAAATCCAAGAATAAAATTAAAGAGAGATACCACTGCAAATTGGAATAATGCTATAGGTTTTATTCCTTTACAGGGTGAAGTAATAATATATGAAGATTATGAAACCAAAACATATACAGTTCAAGAATATGGAGAAACAGTTACAAAAACTGTAAATATACCTAATATAAAAATAGGAACTGGAAATGCTTATGTTCAAGATTTAGCTTTTGTAGATGAAAAAACACGTGATATATTAATGGCTCATATACAGAATCATGATATTCATGTAACATTAGCTGAAAAATTATTTTGGAATAATAAAATTAACGTTGATGATGCAGAGGAACAAATCTCTGGTGAGTTAAAAGATGAGACGTTAGTTCTAACTAGAAATTAGGAGAAAGAATGGCAGAAATTAGTAAAATTACATTACCTTCTGGTAATACGTATGATATTAAGGACGCAACTGCTCGCCAGATGATTAGTGGTGGTGTAAGCTTTGTTATTGCATGGGATGGTGGTGTTCCAACAGTTGCAAATATACCAGCAGGCATTAAGGTAGTTTATAATGGTACTACTTATACTGGTACATTAGATGCTGATGACGCACAAGCTGGTGCTTTTTATCTAGTTAAATCAGCAACAACTCCAAGTGGAGAAACATCTGATATTTATGACGAATATGTTCCAGTTGGAACTACAGGAAGTAAAACTTGGGAAAAAATTGGTGATACCCAAGTTGATTTATCAGATGTAGTAACTGGGGTTAGCTTAACAAAGCAAACAGATACCGTAATAGGTTCTGATGCTACATTTACAGTAACTCAGCCTACAATTACATTAGCAGAAGATTCATCTACTGGAGTTACTTTTGTTAGAGGTGGGACTTCTAAATATATGGCGGCTTCTGCTTCAGGCACAGCAGTTACTCCTACTACTACAAATATTAAGGCAACTGCATCTGGTGCAAGTACTGCTTGGAACTCAAAAGATTCAGTTACAGCAGTAACCGGTTATTCAAACCCGTCAACAGATACTTTTGTAAAATCTGTAAGTGCTGAAACTAATAAGAATTTAGTAACAACTACAGTTCCTAATGTTACAGCAGCAGGTTCTGCTTCAACTTGGAATTTTGCTATGGGCAGTGGAGACGCTTCAGAAACATTGATCATAAGTGGCGGAAATAGTACTGCTCCTACTTTAGGCACAGCAATTACAGTTGCTACAGGCGCAACTTCTACAAGTGGTACAGGAGATGCAGTTGTAACAGGAGTTACAATTGGAAGTTCTGCTAGTGCCATTACTGGACTTGGAACTCCTGACACAGATACTGTAATTGGAGCTGATTCTACATTTACAATTACTCAGCCTACGATAGCATTAGCTACAGGAGCAACTGCTGGGACTGGCGTAGTTAGTGTTGCTACTGGAATTTCTTCAGTAACTCAACCTACTATTAGTTTATCTGCTGAAGATTCAACAGCTACAGGAAGAGCACAGTTTATTCAGAGCGTTGATACTTCTAAGAAACTTAAAGGTACTGCTTCAGGAGCTGGAGTTGCTTGGAACAATAAAGATCAAGTTACAGTCCTTACTGACAGTACTGATGTTAATGTTACTAAGGGCAATGCATAATAAGGAGAAATAAGAGATGTCAGATGGAAGTATTTCAAAAATTCAATTACCTAGTGGTAATATCTATGATATAAAAGATGAGAATGTTGGTATTTCTTCCACATATGACGGTTCTACAAATACTGTTACTTTAGTAGTAAGCTCTTTAAGTGATGGAGATGCTACTGAGTATTAAAAGGAAGAAAATGTCTAGAGTTGCAGTAACAGATTCATATTTAACAGATATAGCTGATGTAATTCGTGCAAAAAAGAATACTCTTGATACATATACACCAAGTGAAATGGCTGGAGCTATTGCTTCAATAAATGGAGGTGGTACAGTACTAAAAATAGGTGTAGTAAGACCTGATGCAGAGTTGGTTACTAGTTATTCATATGA
>CAMYZQ010000005.1 GCA_947303895.1 uncultured Bacillota bacterium
GTAAGGAGATGCGTATTATAGCAGATCATATTAGATCTTCTGTATTTATAATTGCAGACCCTTCAAAAGTAGTTCCATCTAATACAAATCAAGGTTATATCTTAAGAAGATTAATAAGAAGAATTATTAGATATGTTAGAAAATTAGACATAGATATTAATTCTAATTGGGAAGATGAATTAATTGATTTAGTAATAGATAACTATAAATCTTATTATAATGAATTAGATAATAAAGATTATATTAAAGAAGTATTTAATAATGAAAAAGTTAAATTTAGTAAAACTCTAGAAAAAGGCTTAAAAGAGTTTGAAAAGATTAGTAATGCTGATATAGATGGTGAACATGCATTCCATTTATATGATACTTATGGATTCCCAATTGAACTTACTTTAGAACTTGCTAAAGAAAAAGGAATTAAAGTAGATGAAAATGGATTTAATGAAATGTTTAAGAAACATCAAGAACTATCTAGAACATCATCTCAAGGTATGTTTAAGGGTGGTTTAGCATCTACTGGAGAAATGGAAACTAAATACCATACTGCTACACATTTACTAAATGCAGCATTAAAAATAACTGTTAATCCTGATTCTCATCAAAGAGGATCTAATATTACATCAGAAAGAATGAGATTTGACTTTAACTGTGATCATAAACTTACAGATGAAGAAATTAAAGCTACTGAAGAATTAGTTAATAAATGGATTTCTGAGGGATTAGTAGTTACTAAAGAAGAAATGCCTAAGATGGAAGCTGTTAATCAAGGTGCTGAATGTATGTTTATTGAAAAATATCCTGATATTGTTACAGTTTATAAAATAGGTGATGTTTCTATTGAAATTTGTGGTGGGCCACATGTATCAAATACTTCAGAACTAGGAACATTTAAAATTGTTAAAGAAGAAGCTTCTTCTGCTGGTGTAAGAAGAATTAAAGCTATATTAGAATAAAAGGAGAATATATGAAAAAAAGATATTTGTTACCAATAATAACAATTATAGTAGTACTAGGCTTAGTTGGTGGTTGTTATTATATGACTATGCCAATGCAAGGTCAAAGTGAGAAAGTAGAATTTAAAATTAGTGATGGAGATCATGCAAGAACTGTCATTAAGAATCTTAAGAAAGCTAAATTGATTAAGAGTGAATATTTTGCTTTACTATACTATAAAATGAATAGTACTACAAAACATCCTATATCATTTAAAGCAGGAGATTATGATTTAAATAAAGCAGATAGTTTAAGAGATATATTTGATACTTTAAATGATTCAACTGCAGCTATAGATAAAGACTCTAAAAAAGTATCATTCCCAGAAGGTGGAAGATTAACTGATTTTGCTTTAAAAATAGCTAATTCTTATGATTTAGATGTAAATACAGTAATATCTGAAATGGATGATCCTGTATTTGTACAAAAAATGATTGATAAATATGAAATAGTAACTGCTTCAGTATTAAATGAAAATATTAAGCATCCATTAGAAGGATATTTATATGGAGATACATATTTCCTTAAGAAAGATGCTACAGTTCAAGAAATAACTGAAAAATTAGTTAGTACAATGAATGATAAAATGCTTAAGAGTTTTGCAGAAAGCAAATATAAAGGGGTTAATTATCATGATATATTAGCAGTAGCTTCTATAGTAGAACATGAAGGGCCTGCTAAGACTACTAAAAGATATAAAGAAGAACTTCAAGGAGTTGCTCAAGTATTCCTAAATAGAATAGCAATTGGTATGAGCCTTGGTTCTGATGTTACTACATATTATTCTGCTAATAAAAGAATTGGAACTGATGTATTAACTGTTTCAGACTTTAATATTTGTGATGGATATAATACTAGAGGAAATTGTGTTCCTGGTATTCCAGTTGGTCCTATTTCTTCAGCTTCTAAAGATTCAATAGATGCTGTTGTAAAAGGAATTATGAAGCCAATAGATAAATATAAAGATTATTATTACTTTGTTGCAGATAAGAATACTAATATACATTTTTCTAAAACAGATGCTGATCAACAAAAAGTAATTAAAGAATTAAAAAGCCAAGATTTATGGTTAGAAGAATAAACCTACAAATATGTAGGTTTTTTTCTTGATATATATCAAAAATTATAGTAATATGAGATTAGGGTTCAGGAGGGTATTATGGGAACTACATTATCAGAAGAAAAAATAGCTTTATATAAGGACAGAGAAGCTAGAGAAAGAGAAAGAATGCGTAGATATCTAGCATCAGTAGAATTAAACCATGGTGAAAGATTATCCTACGATAAAGATTATCTTGAAGCTTTACTATTTGATGATGAAAATGGTATGAAGAGAATTGCATTTAAATCTCATGATCTATCTAAATTAGATTTAAGTGAAGTATCATTTGAAGATGTATCATATAATGGAGAAGATTATCCTGATTTAGAAGAAGGAGAACAAATAGATTTAAGTAATACTAATGCATTTATAGATTTTAGTAAATCGTATGAATATAAAACAACTGGCCGAGTTTTTATAACTAGTTTTGATTTCCATGGAACAAATTTATCATTAAATAACTGGCATGATTTAACACAAAAGTGCTTTGGTTTTATTAAAAATAGTAATTTATCAGGTACAGTAACAAAACTTACAGATGAAGGTAAAAAAGTATATTTAAAACTTAATCATGTAGATTTATCTGATAATTATCTAGAAGATATATCTATTGATAGTGCTACACATATATCAAAATTTCCTGAAATAACATTTATTTCTTGTAATTTAGATAGAACTGGTATAAATATTAGTCATAGAGATGAAGATACAGATGGAATTAAAACTCAAACTAAAAAAAAGATAATGGCAAATCCAGCACTAAAGAAATAATATTAAACCTACATAAAAATATGTAGGTTTTTTTATTATTTTATGATATACTATTAATTGTTAAAGAGGTGAAATTATGACTGAGGAGACAAATATTTTTGACCCGAAGGATATTAACAACAATCTTGTAAAGGAAACTTTAGAAGATGTAAAGGAAGCTCTAGAAGAAAGAGGATATAATTCAGTAAACCAATTAGTTGGTTACCTAATTAGTGGTGATCCTGGTTATATATCAAACTACAAAGAAAGTAGACAAAAGATAACTAAGATTGATAGAACTGATATAATTGAATGTTTACTTAGATATTATTTAAATAAATAATGAGATATTTGGGGTTAGATTTAGGTACCAAGACACTTGGTATAGCTAAAAGTGATAGTTTAGGTTTAATAGCTTCTTCATATAAACTTATTAAATTTGAAAATGAAGATTATGAATCTTTAATTAATCCATTAAAAGAAATAATAGATGATCTTAAAGTTGATAAACTTGTTTTAGGTTTGCCTAAAAATATGGATAATAGTTTAGGGTTTGCTTCAAAGAGGAGTTTAGATTTTAAAAAGTTAATTGAAGATAATATAAATATAGAAGTAATACTTCAAGATGAAAGATTGTCTTCTGTAGAAGCTAATAACTTAATGATTATGGGTGATACATCAAGAAAGAACAGAAAAGAAAAAGTTGATAGCTTAGCTGCTACAATAATACTACAAAGATATTTAGATCAAAGAAAGGATTAATATCATCATGAAAAAAGATATAATCACATTCATGAATAATAACGGGGAAATAACTAACGCAAGAATATTATATGCATATGAAAAAACTGGTGGTAAGCTTGGTATAGTTTATACAGATGATACTAAAATGGAAAATGGTAGTATTAAAACATATGCTAGGGTATTTAATCCTAAGAATAATAAATTAGAAAAGATAACTAAAAAAGAAGAATGGGAATTCATATCTAAATTATTAGAGAGTTTAGAGAAAAAGGGGAAATGATATATGCATAAAGACATTATAAAAGCAATGGAAAAATATGCAGATGAAGAAAATATTCCTATAATGGAGAAAAAAGGAATAGATTTTTTATGTAAGTTTATAGAAAAGAATGAAATTAAGTCTATTCTAGAACTTGGAACTGCTATTGGGTATTCTGCTATTAGAATGGCTTTAACATCTAAAGATGTAAAAATTACATCAGTAGAAAGAAATCAAGATAGATATATGATGGCTTTAAAAAATGTTAAAGCATGTGATTTAGAAGATAGAATTACTTTAATTTGTGGTGATGCATTAGATGTAGATATTAAAGAAAAATACGATATGGTATTTATTGATGCTGCTAAAGCTCAAAATATTAATTTCTTTAATAAATATAAAGAAAATTTAAATAAATATGGTGTTATAGTTACAGATAATATTTCATTTCATGGTTTTGTAGAATCTAAAGAAGAAATTGAAAATAAGAATCTTAGAGGTTTAGTTAATAAAATTAGAGATTATATTGAATTTCTTAAGAATCATCCTGAATATGAAACTAAATTCTATAAAGTAGGGGATGGAATAGCTATAACTTATAAAAAGGAAGATATTAATGAATAAATTTTACATTACTAATCCAAGTGATATTGATAGATATATTAATTTAGATGTATCTGGATTTATATTTGGTATAGAAAAATTTAGTAGTGAATTTAATAGTTATTTATCTTTAGATGAAATTTCTTTAATGTGTGATAAATGTAAAAATAATAATAAGGATATTATTATTTTTTTAAATAGATTATATTTTGAATCAGAAATAGATGAATTAAGAGAAACAATTAAAGAATTATCTAAGTTAAATGTAATTATTGGATTTACAGATGATTCAGTATTAAATATATTAGATGAGATAGGATTTAAAGGCGAATCTATGCTTATTGCTAATCATTTAGGTACTAATTCATATACACTTGATTTCTACTTAAATAGAGGCGTTAAAAATGCTTATATTAGTACTGAAATAACTATAGATGAAATAAATGAGATAAATAATCATACAAATTCAAATATATTTATTAAGGGATATGGTTATTTAAATATGGCTACATCATCTAGAAAGTTATTAACTAATTATTTTATGTTTATTAATAAGAATAAAGATAAAAATAGTTATACATTTAAAGACTTTGTTACATCAAAAGAATTTAAGATAGTTGAAGAATATAACTCTAATTTCTATACTGGAGATGTATATAATTCAATAGAATTTATAGATAAATTAGATAATTTGAATATAATACTTGATAATTATATGATAGATGAAGAAGTATTCTATAAAGAAGTAAATAATTTTATTAATCATAATATAAGTGAAGGTAATTATACTGGATTTTTGGATAAGAAAACAGTATATAAGGTAGAAGACTATGAATAGACCAGAATTATTAGCTCCAGCTGGAGATTTAGAGAGATTAAAATGGGCTATTGATTATGGTGCAGATGCAGTATATCTTGGAGGGAAAGAATTTTCTTTAAGATCTAATGCTAAAAACTTCTCTTTAGAAGAAATAAAAGAAGGCTGCGAATATGCTCATGAAAGAAATAAAAAAGTATATGTAACAGTTAATATACTATTTCATGAAAATGATACTAATGGATTAATAGAATACTTAAAACATTTAGAAGAATGCAAAGTAGATGCAATAATATCAAGTGATTTATTTATATTAGATTTAATAAAAAAAGAAAAAATTAATATAGAATTTCATTTATCTACTCAAAAGTCATCACTTAATAGTGAGGCAGTCAAATTCTATTTAAAAAATGGAGTTAAAAGAGTAGTACTAGCTAGAGAATGTTCTTTAGAAGACATGAAATCTATAAAGATAAGAACAAATGCAGATATGGAAGTATTTATACATGGTGCTATGTGTATGGGTTATTCTGGTAGATGTACATTATCTAATTATTTTACTAATAGAGACTCAAATAGAGGTGCTTGTGCGCAGATTTGTAGATGGGTCTTTGATTTATATGATGGAGATGAGAAAGTCTCTAATGAGACTAAATTCTCATTTGCTCCAAAAGATCAACAATTACTTTTATATATTAAAGAATTAATGGAAATAGGAGTTAATTCATTCAAAATAGAAGGTAGAATGAAATCAGTTTACTATTTAGCTACAATTCTATCAGTATATAGAAAAGTAATTGATGGAATATTAGATGGAACATATAAATATGATCCTCTAGATGAAATAATACTTAGAAGATGTGCAAATAGAGAATCACTTCCTCAATATGTAAAAGAATTCCCTGGAGTAAATGAACAATACTACATGGATAGAGAAGAAAAAACTAATCAAGATTTCCTTGGAGTAGTTCTAGGATATGATAAAGAAACTAAAGAAATAATCTTAGAAGAAAGAAATTACTTCTCTGTAGGAGATAAAATAAATATATTTGGTCCAGGTAATAGAAGTATCTTCCTAGATGTGAAATATATCAAAAATGAAGATGGAAATTTGGTAGAAAATGCTAATCATCCAAGAGAAGTTCTAAGAATACCATGTACTACTGAAGTAAGTGTAAATGATTTAATAAGAGTAGACTTTATCAATTGATAAAGTCTTCTTTTTTTGATATAATCTAAGTTGTATGATAAAGGAGTTGAATAATAAATGAGTTTATTAAAATTAGTTAATGTTTCTAAGTTTTATCATAATAAAAAGAATGTCTCAACTGGATTTAATAAAGTTAATTTATCATTAGATCAAGGTGAATTTGTTGTTATAACAGGTGAATCTGGATCAGGTAAATCTACATTATTAAATGTTATTTCGGGACTAGATTCTTACGAAGAAGGAGAATTATATATTAATGGTGAAGAAACTAGCCATTATACAGAAAAAGATTATGAAGACTATAGAAGAAAATACATAGGAAATATCTTCCAAAACTTTAACCTAGTTAATAGTTATACAGTTTATCAAAATATTGAGCTAGTATTACTCTTAAATGGCGAAAAGAAGAGAGATATTAGAAAGAAAATATTAGAGGTTATAGATTTAGTTAAACTAACTAAGTTTAAAAATACTAAAGCATCTAAATTATCTGGAGGTCAAAAGCAAAGAGTAGCTATAGCTAGAGCACTAGTTAAAAATACTCCAATAATAGTAGCAGATGAACCTACAGGTAATATAGATATTGCATCTGCAAATGAAATTACTAAATTATTATATGAAATATCTAAAAATAAATTAGTAGTAGTTGTTACTCACAACTATGAGCAATTTGCAGAGTATGCTACAAGACAAATTGTTATGCATGATGGAAGAATCATGGTAGATAAGAAATTAAAAGAGACTGAAGAAGTAATAGATGAACCTCCAAAATATAAAAATATTAGGTTCTTTAATAAACTATTATTAGCGTTTAGAAATGTATTTAATATTAAAATTAAATTCTTCTTACTAGTATTAGTTTATTTCATACTTACAATATCAGTATTTTCTAACTATACATCTCTTAGTATGTCAGCTTATAACAATGAAATGTTTAAAACAAGTTATATATTTAGTGATTATAGTGAAAAAAGAATTATTATTAATAAAAAAGATAAATCTGCTTTTACTGATGAAGATGTAGAAAAAATTTCTAAAATTAAAAACGTAAGAGAAGTAGTTAAGGATGATATCTTAATAGATAGTAATACTTATTTAGAAAACCCTGAAATTAAAGTTTGGGATAGTACAAGAATTAACGATATAGGTAATGTTAAGAAAGTAAAATATGGTCATTTACCTAAAGTAGGAGAAGATGATTATAACGTAGCTATTCTTAAAACATATGGTAAAGCATCTAAAGCTGATGCAGAAAAGTATTTAAATAATACATTTACATTAACAAATAGTAATGGTGAAGAAATTGCAACAGAATTAAGAATAATTGGTATACTTGAAAATACAGATGAAACATCTATAGATTATACCGATACATTATATGTATCTAACGATGTATTAGATAGAGCAAGAACTGAAACTAATCTATTCTATAGTGATATTATTGTTACTTTAAATGATAAAGTTTATTCATCAGAAGACTATACTTTAACATTTAATTTAAAATCAAATAATAATGTACCATATGGGCAAGCATTTGTTTCAGAAGATATAAACTATTATTGTAAAGATTTTAATTGTAATAAAAAGAATATAAATATTAGAATTAAAAATAATTATTATGAAAATGGATTTGATCTATATATATCAGATACATTTAAGAAAAATACAATATCTAAGAAATTAGGATACGATAAAGAAAGATATGATGAAATGGCATATACTATATTTATTAATCCTGATAACTATAAAGAATTATTTAATCAAAATACATATCAAATGAGTGTTTATGTAAAAGATGAAAGAAAAATTGATACTGTAACTACAGAACTAGATAAACTTGATATTAATGTATATAAAATGATGGATATGACTTCTAATATATTTGGAGAAATCTTAGGATTCGCAGTACTATTTGGAAAAATTAGATTTGTTGTTTCAATAATAGTATTATTCTTCATTTGTTATTTCATTATTAAGTTAATACTTAAGTCTAGAAATACATATTTTTCTACTATTAGAACACTTGGTGGTAATAAGAAAGTATTAAATGATTTACTAAATATAGAATTATTAGTTGATATAAACATAGCTTATATAATATTTACAACAATACTAATATTAATAAGACATAAAATAATATTAAAGATTAATTACTTATATCAATTAAGTACATTCTTTGAACTTAAAGACTACATAATTATATATATAGTTTTAATTGTAATGTCTGTTTTGATTGCTAATAGATATTCTAATAAACTATTTACTAATTCAGTAATGTCTAATTATAGGGAGAATGAATAATATGATAAAGTTAGTTAATGTAAATAAATATTTTAATAGATTTAAAAGCAATCAAATACATGTTATTAATAATACTAATTTAGAGTTACCAGAAACTGGTTTAGTAGCATTACTAGGTGAGAGTGGTTGTGGTAAAACAACACTTCTTAATGCTATTGGCGGTCTAGATAAGATTAATTCTGGAGCTATTTATGTAAATGGCAAAAAGATGCCAAGAGGAACAACTTATGCTAAAGATAAACTAAGAACTTTAAACATAGGTTATATCTTCCAAAACTTCAATTTATTAGATAACATGACTGTTTTTGATAATATAGCAATATCTTTAAAGATGATTGGTATCAAAAACAAAAAAGAAATAGAAAAAAGAGTATATTACGTATTAGAGCAAACTAATATGTATAGATTTAGAAATAGACTATGTTCTGATTTATCAGGAGGTCAAAGACAAAGAGTAGCTATTGCAAGAGCTCTTGTAAAAAATCCATCTGTTATTATTGCAGACGAACCAACTGGTAATCTAGATTCTAAAAATACTATTGAAGTTATGAATATTATTAAACATATTTCAACTTCTAAACTAGTAATACTTGTTACTCACGAAAAAGAAATAGCATACTTCTATGCATCTAGAATTATTAAACTAGAAGATGGAAAGATTATTTCTAATGAAGAAAATACAGATAATAATGAATTAGATCTTAGAATGGATAATAAAATATATCTTAAAGATTATAAGATTCAAGATAAGATTCAAACTGGTAATTACAGTTTTAATGTATATTCTAATCATGAAATTAATCTAGATATAGATATAGCTATTAAAAACGGTAATATTTATATTAAATCTAGTAATAAGAATGTAGAAGTAGTAGATGAAAACTCAAATATAGAGTTTGTAAATGATAATTATAAGAAAATTACTAAAGAAGATTATGAAAATAATAACTTTGATCTATCTAAACTAGATAATTCTAAACATAAAATTAGATATTCATCTATATATAGTTTATTTGGTGGTCTAGTTTTAGGATTTAAGAAAGTTAAATCATATTCAGTACTTAAGAAAATATTATTAATTGGTTTTGTATTCTCAGTTATGTTTATTTTCTATGCACTTAGTAATATATTTGGACTTCTTGATATTAAAGATAGTCAATTTGTTGAATATAATAAAAATTACTATACAATTACATCATCTAAAAAGAATATAGATTTATATGAAAAATTAAAGAATATGGAATCAGTAGAATATGTTATTCCTGGTAATTCATTAATAAACTTTAGCTTTGTTAGTGAGTTATATCAATATAAGTACTATAACCCTAGTTATAAGGCATCTATGACAGCTTTAAATACAATTACTGATAAAGATATTATTTCAGGTAAACTTCCTGAAAATAGCCATGAAATTGTCTTAGATAAGTTCTTCTATGAACAAAATAAAAATAGTATGTCTAATCCAATTAACCAATATAATATTCTAAAATATGAAGATTTAGTTGGTAAAGTAGTTAAACTAGGTAAAGAACAATATACAGTTGTGGGTGTAACTGACTTAAATAGTCCATCTATATATGTAAATAGTTCAGAATTTATAAAGATTTTATATAATAATCAATCTAGTGATGAATATTATGATAGAGTAGATACTGGTTCTACATATAAGAGTTATATAGATTCAGGAGTTACTGTTAAAAAAGGAAGATTACCTGAAAATGATTATGAAGTAATGATTAATTATAGTAATTATAATCCATACGATAATACATATAAATTAGATAAAGAAACAAGTTTCAAAATTAACGAAAGAAAACTAGTATTAGTAGGTTTCTATGAATCTCCTAGAAACGAATCTACATACTACGTTAATGAAAATATGATTAATGTATTAAATATTTCTAAATTGAAAAACTTTATGGTATATCCTAAAGATGAAAAAGCTTTTGTTAATGAAATAAAAGATATGGAAATAAAATATAAGAAATCATATACCGTTAGTAAAGAAACATTTAAGAAGAAACAATTAAAACAAACTAGAAGTTCTATTATTATTGCTGTAGTATTACTTGCTATTTCATTCCTAGAAATATATTTAATGATTAGATCATCATTTATATCTAGAATTAAAGAAGTAGGTACTATGAGAGCAATAGGAGTTAAGAAAACAGATATTTATAAGATGTTCTCTAATGAAATAATAGCTATTTCTATAATATCTGCTATTCCAGGCATCTGGCTTATGTATAACATACTTAAAACAATAGCAGATCTAGAATTCTTTAAAAACAATTATATGTTAGATTGGAAAGTTATTTGTTTATCTGCTGTAGTATTCTTACTATTTAACTTAATTGTAGGTTTACTACCAGTAAAAGCAACAATTAGAAAATCACCAGCATCAATTCTATCTAGAAATGACGTTGATTAATAAGAAATATAACCACTTTTTGGTGGTTATATTTTTTTATTATATATACGAATATTATTGACATTTACTCTAAAATATAATACAATTTTATACGTTTAGTGCAACATTACATAAGGAGTGAATGACATGAACGAAAATAAAGAAATATTTTTAACTAAAGAGGGTTTAAATGAATTACAAGAGGAGTTAAAAGATTTAAAAGAAAATAAACGTCCTGAAGTAATTAATCAAATAAAAGAAGCTAGAGCTCAAGGAGATTTATCTGAAAATGCTGAATATCATGCTGCTAAAGATAAACAAGGTCAAATTGAAGCTAGAATTAAAGAACTTGAATATTTAATTGATAACGCTACAATTATATCTAGTACAAAATCTAATTCTATTAAGATTGGTTCTACAGTAGAAATTGAATACGTTGATGATAAAGAAAAAGATACATATCAAATAGTTGGTTCAACAGAAGCTGATCCATTTGAAAATAAGATTTCTAATGAATCTCCTATAGCAGTTGCTATTATGGGTAAGAAGGTTGGAGATACAGTTTCAATTGAAAGTCCAAACGGAAATTATGATGTAAAAATCATATCTATTAAGTAGGAGGTTACTATGGCTAAGAATATACATGAAATAGAAGTAGAAATTAAAGGTAAAAAGTGGGAAGATGCAATTGATGCAGCTTTCAATACAGCTAAATTAAAAGTTAATATTCCTGGATTTAGAAAAGGTAAAGTAACTAAAGAAGTATTTATTAAAAAATATGGAGTAGAAAGTTTATACTATGATGCAATTAATGATTTACTTCAAACTGAATATCCAAAAGTATTAAAAGATAATAAATTGGAACCTATTATTAATCCTAATATAGATGTTTTAGAAGTATGTGATCATTGTTGTAAAATTAAATTCACTATTACTACTAGACCAGAAGTTAAGATTAAGAAATATAAAGACTTAAAAGTTAAGAAAGATGCTGTTAAAGTAACTAATGAAGAAATAGATGAAGAAGTTAAGAACTTACAAGCTAGAATGGCTGATATAGTTATTAAAGAAGGTAAGATTGAAAACGGAGATATTGCTATAATTGACTTTGAAGGATTCAAAGATGGTGTAGCATTTGAAGGTGGTAAAGGTGAAAACTATTCATTAACTATCGGATCTAATTCATTTATTCCTGGTTTTGAAGAAGGATTAGTTGGTTTAAAATCTGGTGATGAAAAAGATTTAAAACTTACATTCCCAGAAAACTATCATTCAGAAGAATTAAAAGGACAAAAAGTTGTATTTAAAGTTAAAGTTCATGAAGTTAAGACTAAGAAATTACCTGAACTTAACGAAGATTTCTTCTTAGACCTTGGTATGGAAGGTGTTAAAGATGAAAAATCTTTAAAAGAAGTAATTAAAGATCAAATAACTGCTAGAAAAGATTATGAAGCAGATAATAAATATATTGATGCTTTATTAGAAGAAATTTCTAAGAATACTGAAGTTGAAATTCCAGATGAATTAGTAGAAGAAGAAATAGATAAGATGGTTGAAGAATATTCAAGAAACTTACAAATGCAAGGAATGAACTTAGATGCATTCTATAAATTTACTAATAGTACTGAAGAACAACTAAGAGAACAAATGAGAAATGATGCTTCTATTAGAGTTAAATACAGATTTATGTTAGAAGAAATTGTTAAACTTGAAGATATTAAAGTAACTAAAAAAGAAATTGATGAAGAAATTAAGAAAGCTGCTAAGGCTTATAATATCCCAGAAGAAGAATTCAAAGAACATATTGGTGGAACTGATATGATTGAATATGAACTTCAAATGAGAAAAGCAATTGATGTAATTAAAAAATAAGACTAAAAAGTCTTATTTTTTTATGTTTTATTATTGACTTATCTTTAGAATAATTTATAATAAACAATGTTTGTTAATAAAGGAGGTAAAAGCCATGATTAAAACTAAATTACCAGTAATCATCCTTAGAAATATGGTTCTTTTACCCCTTGGAGAACTTAAACTAGAAATAGAAAATGAAGAAGACAAAGAAATAATTTATAATGCGGTTAATAAACATAATGGGTACTGTCTTCTTGTAACCCCAAAATATATTACTAGTGATAATTTAAATACAGCAGATTTACCTAATATTGGTGTAATAGGTAAGATAACTAGTAATATAGTTTTGCCTAATGAACATATTAGAATAAATATTAGAGGTATTAATAGAGCAGATATCTTTGAATATGTTCAAAAAGAAAATATATTAGATGCTATTATAGGACCTGTTAAAATTGAAGAAATATCAGAAGAAGAAAATGATGCTGCACTTAGAGTAATAAAAAAAGAATTTGCAGCATATGTTAATGTAATGCCTAATATTTCTAATATGATTATTTCTAAGATAAACGAAGAAAACTCATTAGAAAAAATAACAGATATAATAGTAAACTTATTACCATTATCATTTCAAAATAAATATCAATTTTTAGTAACTACTAATCCAGTACTAAGAGGTAATTATTTAATAGATTTACTTGTAAAAGAAGAAAAAGTGGAAAGACTAGAAAAGAATATTGAAAATGATTTACAAAAAGAATTAGATAAATCACAAAAAGAATTTATTTTAAGAGAAAAACTTAATGTAATTAAGAAAGAACTTGGAGATAAAGATTCTAAAGAAGAAGATATTGATGAAATTAGAAAGAAAATAAATGAATTAGATGCTCCAAAGAATATAATTGATAGATTAAATAAAGAAGTAAATAGATTTGAAACTATACCATTTACTTCACCAGAATATACTATAACTAAGAATTATATAGATACATTATTATCTATTCCTTTTGGAGAATATACTTTAGATGAAGAAAACTTAGATTCAATAAAAGAAGTATTAGATGAAAACCATAATGGACTAGAAAATATTAAAGAAAGAATTCTAGAATATATTTCAGTTAAGAAATTAACTAATTCACTTACTAGTCCAATTATATGTTTAGTAGGTCCTCCAGGAGTAGGTAAAACTTCATTAGCATACTCAATTGCTAAAGCATTAAATAGAAACTTTGTTAAGATTTCTGTTGGAGGAGTATCTGATGAAAATGAGATTACAGGGCATAGAAAAACTTATGTAGGTGCTATGCCTGGTAGAATTATTTCATCTATTATTAAAGCTAAGAGTATGAACCCATTATTCTTAATAGATGAAATAGATAAAATGGGTAAGGGTATTCAAGGAGATCCTGCAGCAGCTATGCTAGAAGTCCTTGATAAAGAACAAAATAAAACATTTAGTGATAATTATATAGAAGAAGGTATAGATTTATCTAATGTTATGTTTGTTTTAACTGCTAATAATATTGAAGATATTCCATATGCTCTTCAAGATAGATTAGAAATAATAGAATTATCTTCTTATACAGAGTTTGAAAAGATAGATATAGTTAAGAATCATTTGTTTGATATTTTACTTAAAGAACATGGTTTATCTAAGGAACTAGTAACTATATCAGAATCTAGTATTAAATATATAATTAGTAACTATACTAAAGAAGCTGGTGTACGTGAACTTAGACGTGTTTTAAGCACCATTTTAAGAAAGATTGCAAAGGAACAAGTAAATAATCAAAAGAAGATAAATATTACCTCTAAAGAGGTTAAAAAATACCTAGGAAAAGAGAAATATAACTCTATTAATAATGAAGATCATGAACCAGGTGTTGTTAATGGACTTGGTTATACTCCTTTTGGAGGAGTTCTACTTCCAATAGAAACTAACTTCTATGATGGAACAGGCAAAATAATACTTACTGGTTCTCTTGGAGATGTAATGAAAGAAAGTGCATCAGTAGCTTTAGGTTACGTTAAAAGTAATCTAAAAGAGTTTAAGATTAATAAGAAATTACTTGAAGAAAATGACCTACATATTAACGCATTAGAAGGTGCTACTAAAAAAGATGGACCTTCAGCAGGTGTAACTCTTACAACTGCAATTATTTCTTCTTTAACAGGTAAAAAAGTATCTCATAAAATAGCTATGACAGGAGAAATAACTTTAAAAGGTAAAGTACTTAAGATAGGTGGTCTAAAAGAAAAAGTAATTGGAGCTTATAATCAAGGAGTAGATACTATATTTATTCCAAAAACTAATGAAAATGATTTAGATGAAATTCCTAATGAAATTAAAAAGAAAGTTGATTTCATATTAGTAGATAATTATAAAGATATTTATAATTATATCTTTAAAGGTGAATAATATGGTTGATTTACTTGAAAAACATATAGGTGAAATAGTAGAAGTAATCTACTATGATGAAAAAGGTATTCATACTATTACAGGTATCTTAAAAAGTTTTGATAGATATAATTATGTACATTTAAATAATATACTTATTCCAATTATGAATATGTATACGGGTATTAGACAAATATCATCTGTAAATGAATTTAATGATGTAAAAATATATTATTTAAATGATGTTATTAAAGACAATTATGGTTATAAAACTCCTGAAGAAGCACTAAAAGAAAAGACTAAAACATTTGGTTCAGATTTCGTTAAAGTATATAACCTAAAACATCCAAATAAACCAATTAAATTTTAATGTTAAATAAGAAGATATTTTTAATTAATATCTTCTTTTTTTTACAATTTTTGATATAATATTTCATGTAGGTGGTGATAAAGATGTTTAATAAGATTAGAAATAATATTAACTTAACTAGAGCATCTTTATGCCTTGAAAAAATAACTACAGGTAACTATAGACAAAAAGTAAAAGCCTACGATAAATTAAAGAAAATTCCTATTACTAAAGAAATAGGGCTTAGAATAATAGAAAACTCTACTAAAGTATATAGTGAAGAGTTTAAAGGCATGAATATTAATTCAATGTTATTACTATTATTATTTAAGAATTTTGAAAAAGAATATGCTGATGAATTAAATAGTGTATTTGATGATTTAGATGAACAAACTAAACTAGATTTATTATCTTATTTAGCAGAATCAGAAAATATTGATGCAATACTTCTTTGGAAATACTTAGTTATATATAGATTTGATACAGATAGTAATAAGATTCCTATTGGAAAACTTGGAGAAAATAAAGAAAACTATGATTTATTATTCCCAGATCTATATAGTGTATTTAAAACAGATAATAAGAGATATTCTTTAATAATTTTATTAAATAGTTTTATTAATCTTGGAGTAGTTCCAATAGATGACTTAAAGAAAAATAAAAAGAATTTAGTTAAACATATATTAATGCCACTTGAAGAATTATCTAAGTTTAAATTAAATGCTAATGATAATTATATGACAAATAAAGATTATCTAGGTTTAAGATATGTAGTAGAGTGTACATTAAATATTGAATATTATTGTAATAGTACTAAAACTAAAACATTACTAGATAAGTTATTTAAACATAAAGATAATCAATTAAAACTATTTGTTTTAGAATCATTTATTAAAAAGAAAAAGAAAATTAAGAGTTTAAATCTTACTCCAATAGCTAAAGATTTAAGAAGTAGGTATTTATTATATAATTTACTATCATTCTATGGTGAGCAAAAACTAATGCCAAAGAAATATAGTAATGAAAAAGATATATATGAATCAGAATTATATAATATTTATTCAAATACTTATAACTATGAAAAAGAACCTGAAGCTATTAAATTCTACAAAAAAGTAGAAAGAAATGGTAAGAATTATTATTTATATAAGTTTAAAGCAAAAAGAGATTATAATTCTATAGTTAAAGATTTTGCTACAGACTTTATATTAAAGAATAATCATCTAGATAAATATTTAGAAAACATTGAAGAAACATATATAGGTATTGGAGGAGGTAGGGAAGATGGAGATCTTCTTACATTTAATCCTGAAATAACTAAATACTTTGATGTTTATGATAAAAAGAAAACTGTTGATGATTATTTAGACATATTCTTTAAGAAAGACGTAGAGGTAGAACCTACAGTAGTAGATGAACCTACTATTATGACTCCAGAAGGAGAACTTAGAGAAGAAAGATTAGCTAGACTTAGAAAAGTATTTAATGTAAATGTATTTTACATTGTACAATCAGCAGTTATAGTTATATTATTTGTAATATTAATTCTATATATTAATGATGTTAATATATTTAGATTTAGTAGTGGTAAATATAAAGTAGATAATATAACTTATAAATCTACTGATTTAAGCAAATTAACTGATTTTAATGAAATAAATGGTCATGATATATATAATGGTGAAGATGAAGTATATTATGTATTAGTATTTAAAAAGAAAGATTCTTCAGAATATTATACATTTATTAAAACTTTAATAGAAAACAATTATAAAGTATTTTATGTAGATTTAAATAAAGAAGATAATATATTCTTAAAGGAACCTAATGAAACAGGATTAACAATTTCAAAAGATAGATTTATTAAAGTTAATAATCATGATTTTGAATTCTATGTAGATGGTAAAGAATATATTTTAAAAGAATTAAGATCTGAAACTAATGAAGTTATTAAACAAAATACTTTAAGAAAAATAGAAGAAGAAAATAAGAAAACTGAAGAAAATGAGCAAAATGTTGAAAATACATCAAATGAGTAGTATAATACATGTATCAAAGCGATGAATAAGAGGAGTAAATTACTTAGTAATTATTAGAGATGAAAAGTCAGAGGCTGAAAACTTTTCTTAATAAAAGGTAATTGAAGGTAGCTTAGGAGCTTATTAATTGAACTAACAGTAAATTAATACGTTAACTTACGTTACAGTTTTAAGGTAATAGAAATATTACGAATTAAGGTGGTACCACGACTAGATCGTCCTTTTGGATGACTAGTCTTTTTTATTTAGAAAGGGTGAGAAAAATGTTAGATAAGAAATATAATCATATCGAAGTAGAAAAAGATAAGTATAACATTTGGAAAGAAAAGGGATATTTTAAAGCTGATAATGATTCAATAAAACCAGCTTATTGTATAGTTATACCTCCACCAAATGTTACAGGTAAACTTCATATAGGGCATGCTTATGATACTGCAATACAAGATGCAATTATAAGATATAAAAGAATGAAAGGCTTTGATGCATTATGGTTACCTGGTATGGACCATGCTGCTATTGCAACTGAAGCTAAAGTAGTTAAAAAATTAAAAGATATGGGTATTGATAAATATGAATTTGGAAGAGAAAATTTTCTAGAAGCTTGTTGGGATTGGACACATGAATATAGTGATAATATTAGAAACCAATGGGCAGGTTTAGGTTTATCAGTAGACTACTCTAGAGAAAGATTTACTTTAGATGAAGATTTAAACTATGCAGTTAGAAAAGTATTCGTAGATTATTATAACGAAGGATTAATCTATAAAGGTGAAAAGATAATTAACTGGGATCCTGCTGCTAAAACAGCACTATCGAATGAAGAAGTTGAATACTCAGAAGAAAAGAGTGCTTTCTATCACTTAAAATATCAATTAGAAGGTTCAGATAAATACCTAGACGTAGCTACAACAAGACCAGAAACATTATTTGGTGATACTGCAGTAGCAGTTAATGAAAAAGATGAAAGATATAAAGACTTTGTTGGTAAGAATGTTATTCTTCCAATTATGAATAAACCAATTCCAGTAATAACTGATGAACATGCTGATATGGAAAAAGGAACAGGTTGTGTTAAAATTACTCCAGCACATGATCCTAACGACTTTGAAGTAGGTAATAGACATAACTTAGAAAGAATAATCATTATGAATGATGATGCTACTATGAATGAAAATGTTCCAGAAAAATATCAAGGAATGACTAGAGAAAAGTGCCGTGAAGCAGTTCTAGAAGATTTAAAAGAACAAGGATTACTTTTAGAAGTTGAACCTCTTGTACACGAAGTTGGTCATTCACAAAGAACTGGTGTTATGGTTGAACCAATGGTAAAAGAACAATGGTTTGTTAAGATGGGCCCACTTGCAGAAAAAGTTCTTAGATTCCAAGATGATAAAGATAAGAAAATAAACTTTGTACCAAAGAGATTTGAAAAAATACTTCGTCACTGGATGAATATTTCGTATGACTGGTGTATTTCAAGACAACTTTGGTGGGGTCATAGAATTCCAGCTTGGTATAAAGATGATCAAATATACGTTGGAATGGAAGCTCCAGAAGGTGAAGGATGGGTGCAAGATGAAGATGTACTAGATACTTGGTTCTCATCTGCATTATGGCCATTCTCAACACTTGGTTGGCCAAATCAAACAAAAGATTTAGAAAGATATTTCCCAACTGATTGTTTAGTAACAGGTTACGACATAATATTCTTCTGGGTAGCTAGAATGGCTTTCCAATCAGAATATTTAACAGATAATAGACCATTTAAAGATTGTGTTATTCATGGTCTTATTAGAGATAAAAACGGTGTTAAAATGAGTAAATCTCTAGGTAACACAGTAGATCCATTTGAAATGATAGATAAATATGGTGCTGATTCACTTAGATTCTATTTAACTACTGGTGGTGCTATGGGATTAGATCTTAACTTTGATGAAGTTAAATTAACATCTACATGGAACTTTATTAATAAAGTATGGAATGCATCTAGATTCGTTTTAATGAATATAGAAGATTTAACATCAATTGAATTAAAAGACTTATCTAATGAAGATAAATGGATACTTACCAAGTATGAAAATACTATTAAGAATGTAACTAAATACATGGAAAAATATGACTTTAATTTAGCAGGTAATGAAATATATGATTTCACATGGAATTATTTCTGTGATTATTATATTGAAATGGCTAAATATTCATTAGATAAAGAATCTACTAAGTCAACATTATGTTATGTACTTCTTGGTATTATGAAAATGCTTCATCCTTTTATGCCATTTGTAACTGAAGAAATTTATCAAATTTGTCCAGTTAAAGACGCAGAAAGTATTATGATATCTAACTATCCAGAATATGATAAAGCATTAGTATTTGTAAAAGAAGAAAAGATAGTAGACGATCAAATAGACTTTATGAAGAAATTTAGAAATATTAAAGCTGAAAATAATATGACTAAAGATCTTAAGATATTATTTGAAGAATCAGAATATAATGATTTAGTTATTAAAGTTCTAAGATTAACTGATAACCTAGTTAATTCAGAATTAGATATTAAATCATATCCAGTTTCATCTAATAATATTAAGGCTACTATTTACTTTGAAAAAGAAGAAACTACAGAAGATATAGAAAATAAACAAAAGCAAATTGAAGAATTAAAGGCATCTATTGCTAGAAGAGAAAAGCTATTATCTAATGAAAATTATGTTTCTAAAGCTCCTAGTAATATAGTAGAAATGGATAGAGTAAAACTAGAAGAAGAAAAAAATAAACTAGAAGAATTACTAAAATAATCTTCTAGTTTTTTCTTTTAAATTATGTTATAATTTTTTTAGAAAGTAGGGATAATATGAAATTTTGTACTAACTGTGGTAATAAACTTAGTCCAAGTAATAAGTTTTGTACTAACTGCGGAAAAGAAATCAAAAAAGATACTCCTAAAAAGGTAGTTAAAGAAGTTAAAGAACAAAAAGAATTTAACGTAAATAATCTTATTCTTTATGTAGGTGTATCATTAGTTATTCTAGCAACATTAATATTTGCTATTTGTACTTGGGAAAATATGAGTGGATTATTTAAGATTTCATTCTTAACATTTGAAACTTTATTATTCTTTATTATTTCATTTACATTTGCAAAGATAAAGAATAATGGATTATCTAAAGCATTTTATTTACTTGCTGTTATGATGATTCCAATAATTCTATATACAATTCCAGTATATAGTTTACTTGGAGATTATCTATCATATAAAGGAGCAGGTATATTTGTATATCTAGCAATATCAAATTTACTTTGTGCTGGAATATACTTTATGTCATATATGCTTCTTAGAACTAAAGCATTTACATTTATATCATATACATTCGTATATGGAACTTTAGTATCTATATTCTTAGCATTTGAAAAGAGTATATCATTCTTATTAATATCTAGTTTAGTATTTGTATTACTTGTTATAATACTTAACTTTATTTTAAGAAAAGATTCATTCTTTAAAAGATCGCTTACAATGTTTACAAGTATTTTATTCTCATTACTTAGTATATTTATGATAGGTGCTTTATATGTAGAATTTAGTAATAGTATTATTAAGAGTTTTGATACTATTAACTTAAATCTAGTATTAATTACAGTATTATTTTTAGCAAATACATTCGTATTTATTTATCAAAATAGAAAATCTATATTTACTTATGTATCTCCATTTGTAGTAGTTCCAAATATGTTAGTTATACTTGGATGTATGATTGAAGATGCTACAC
The DNA here is from genome assembly GCA_947303895.1 of uncultured Bacillota bacterium. GTDB lineage: Bacteria > Bacillota_I > Bacilli_A > RF39 > UBA660 > RUG13038. The sequence goes on from CAMYZQ010000005.1 coordinate 21,597, forward strand.
TTGGTATTTGTTTATTTGCAGGTATAACACTTGTAATATATATTGCATTCTTATTATTTAAGAATAAGTATTTAAATATTACATCTAAAATAGTAACTTATATTGCATTATATTTATTTACTGTAGGTATTCTATTTGCAACAGGATATGATTCAGATATGTATTTAGCTTTAGCTATAATTGGAGCTATTACACTAGGATTTAATATTATTAATAGATATATAGAAAAATTTAAATGGGTATCTGATACACTTATTCCACTTGCATGTATATTTATTGTATATGGACTAATTAGAACATTTATAGATTTCCCTAATGTATTTATAGTATTATTACTTGCATCAGTTTATTTAGTTACTTATATGTTCTTAAAAGCATTTAATAAACCTATAAATAAAATATATTATTTATATGCATTAGCATCTATGATAGTAGCTATGTTTATGTGTACATATTCAACAAGTGCAATATATATAATATTCTTAAATGTATTACTATTAATATTATTTATATTTGTTTCATTTATGGAAAAGAGAAACGTTATAAATATTATTACATTTGTAGTACTTGCAATATCTCTATTAAAGATTAGATTATTATTTGATATAGATGAAAGAATACTATTTGCTGCTATATCATTAATATCTATAGTAGTAGGTATAATTCTTAGAAATACAAGTAAAGTATTAAGTAAGTTCTATTTATATTCAGGACAAATATTATCATTAATACTTTCACTAACAATTACATCATATACTCAATATGTAGTAACATCATTAATTGGAGTATTATTTGTAATTAACTTTATATCAATTTGTTTATTTAATAACTCTAAACCATTTAGAATTATTGCAGAAATGGTTGGATTAATATTAATATTCTTAATTATTAATTCTGTTATTGAAATAACATTATTTAGTACAATAATTACATTATTTATATATATGACAGTTTTAGTAGTATTTGGTTTAACTGGAAAAGAAAAAGCTGGTACAAATATAATTCTATCAACTGTATGTTTAATACCATATTATGATTATGTATTTAATAGTGGTAATACTTTTGGAATAACTAATCAATTAATTATACTTCCATTTATAGTATATCTATTTGTATTAGCATTCTATTTCAAGATGAATGATAAAGCTAGATTCCATGTTATTTTATGGCCATTAATTGTTTTATCTACAATAGCTATTAATACAACAACAGTAGGTGTTATATTTGCATTAACACTTGCTCTTGGATATATCTTTATAGGTATAATTAAGAAATATAGATATTTAGTTACTTATGGTATTATCTATATGTTTGCAACATTAGTAATAGAATTAATGAAATTATTTAATAACTTAGCTTTATTAATTGCAGTTTTAGCAATAGGATTAATCTTAATACTATATGTAGTTATTAATGAAGTTTATAAGAGTAAAAAGAATAAGTAATGCTTATTCTTTTTTTATTGTAATAAATACGTATATTTGATATAATTTTTATGTGGAAGTGATTTTTTATGAAATTAAAAAATAGTTATTTTTATACTATTAGAGAAAATATAAAAGATGAAGATAGTGTGTCTGGTAACTTACTTGTTAGAGCAGGTATGCTTAAGAAAACTTCATCTGGTATATATATGTTTATGCCGCTTGGATATAAAGTATTAGAAAATATACAAAAGATAATTAAAGAAGAAATGGATAATGCTGGAGCATCAGAATTACTTATGCCTGCATTAATACCTGCTGATGTATATGCTAGTTCTAATAGATTAGAAGCTTTTGGTAAAGATATGTTTAGATTAAACGATAGATTTGATAAGAAATATTGTTTAGGACCTACACATGAAGAATTATTTACTATAGCAGCTAAATGCAAAGTAAATTCATATTCTGATTTACCATTTACTCTATACCAAATACAAACTAAATTTAGAGATGAACCAAGACCAAGATATGGACTTATAAGAGTTAGAGAATTCTTAATGAAAGATGCATATTCATTTGATAAAGATGAAGAATCATTAGATAAGAGTTATACTGCTATGTTTAATGCTTATAAGAAAATATTTGGAAGACTAGGTATTGATTATAAAATAGTTAGATCTGATGTTGGTGCTATGGGTGGTTCTTTATCAGAAGAATTCCAAGCTATTACAGATATTGGAGAAGATACTTTAGTACTTTGTGATAGATGTGATTTTGCATCTAATATGGATGTATGTGAATGTGTACATATAGAAGATAAATCAAGTGAAACTCCTTTAGAAAAAGATTTAGTATTAACTAAAGATGCATATACTAGAGAAAAATTAATAGAATGCTTACCTGAAGCTAAAACTAAAGAAGTTAAAACATTAATATATAAAACAGCTGAAGATAAATATTATGCAGTTATGCTTAAAGAAGAATCAGTTGTTAATGAAAGTAAACTTTGTAAATTACTTAATACTACTTCAGTAGAACTTGCTGAAAAAGAAGTAGTAGAAAAGAACTTAGGAACATATATTGGATTTGTTGGACCAATTGATTTAAGTATTCCAGTAGTTATGGATAATGAAGTAAAAAATATGGTTAACTTTGTAGTAGGTGCTAATAAGAAAGATTATCACTATAAGAATGTTAATTTAAGTGATTTTGAAGTAGCTATTACAGGAGACATTAGAAATGTTAAAGAATCAGATGTATGTCCTAAATGTGAAGGTAAATTAACATTTAAAAAAGGTATAGAAATAGGTAATACATTTAAGCTTGGTACAAAATACTCTGAAAGCTTAGATTTAATGTATCAAGATAGTGAAAATAATTTAAAACCTGTAGTAATGGGTTGTTATGGTATAGGTGTTGGTAGATGCCTTGCATCTATAGTAGAACAAAGAAATGATGAAAATGGTATTATATGGCCTATGAATATAGCTCCATATAAAGTAGCTATAGTAGTCATAGATACATTAAATGTAGATCAAATGGATGCTGCTAATCATTTATATCAAGAATTAACAGATTTAGGCATAGAAACTATCTTAGATGATAGAGATGTTAGACCTGGTGTTAAATTTAATGATATGGATTTAATTGGTATTCCAATTAGAATTACTATTGGTAAGAAAATAGTAGATCATATAGTAGAAATGAAAAGAAGAAATTCTGATGAAGTTAAAGAAGTTTCTATATTTGATGTAGTATATAATATGCAAGATATAATAGAAGAAGAAAATATATAGTTTTCTTCCTGGAGGTTTGGGATGGATAAAACATATGTAGAAATAGATAAAGAATATGACTTCCTATGTTTATTATTATCAGTTAGACGTCTTAATAATGATAAAGTTGTAGTTAATTTTACTAAATTAGCTATAGATTTATTTACATATTCACAAATTGAAGAATACAAATCATTATTTAAAGATATATCTAATTGTATTAATGAAGATAAGCAAATTATAGACATAAGTAAATCTATAGAAAAAGCTAACAAAAATGGCTTTATTGAACTTACTCCTGATGGTAGTGATAATACTATAGGTCTTAATTTAGCATTAGAAGATGAAGCTGAATTATTAGTAAGAGAAGCAGGAGAAGAAAAATTCAATTTAATGAATAAAATTGTTCAAGAATTAAAAGCTAAAAATGATACTAAAAAACCATACACTATGCATCCAATTAAACATAATGAAGAAAGTAATAAATAGGGAGGTATTATTATGAGCGAATTTGAAAGTAAAATAGAATACGAACTAAATGATCCATATGGATTAACTATGAAAATGAAGGACGGAACTGTAATTAATATAGAAGAAACAAGTTATGATGATGATTTATTATTTGACAGTTTACAACTATTTAAATATCTTCCAAAAGTAGAATCCTATATGTATGATAATCGCTCAAATTCTGGTGATACACAAGAAGAAAGTAATGAAATAAGATCATTACTTAGTAGAATGTCTAATAAAGCATATGGTAGAAAAGTAAATGATAATGTAGGTTTAATAGAAAGTATAGTTCGTCAATATATGAATACTGTACCAGATGATTTTAGAAATAAACTTGATATTAATAAAGCAAAAAATGAAGTTAAAGAATTTCCTAAAACACCATATGATACATTAGTAATAAATGATGCATTAACATTTATTGAATACTTATCAAAATTAGAAGATTTCATGGATGAAAATATACTAAAAAAGAATGAAGAAACTGGTTTATATGATGTTACTGTAGGTAAAGTTAATACAGAATATTATGCAATAGCAACAATGCTTAACAGAATGACTAATAAAACATATGCTGAGAAAGTATATTATTATGTAAATAGAATTGATAGTATTATTAAACCAGCTATTAGTGAATTTGTTGATTCAAATGAAGAACCTGGTTATCCAACAGGAACTGGACCTAAAAAATAAAAAGAAAACAATTTGTTTTCTTTTTTTAATGGATTTCTATAAATAAACAGATAATAATAAATATATGAATAATATATTAGTAAAAGATATACCTATTTTAGATAGGCCTAGAGAAAGATTACTTAAGTATGGTGTAATTAATCTATCTAATGAAGAATTACTCTCTATAGTACTTAAAAATGGCACTAAAAATGAATCTGTTATGTCTTTATCATATAACATATTAAAAAGTATAAATAATATATCTGATTTAAAAGATATATCTATTAATAAACTAACTAAAATAAATGGAATAGGGGAGGTAAAAGCTATTACTTTAATAGCAGCTATAGAACTAGGAAGAAGAGTATATCAATTAAAAGAAGATAAAAAAGTATTATTAAATGATTCTAAATTAGTTTATAACTTACTTCATGATGAATTATATGATAAGAAGCAAGAATACTTTATAGTTTTATATTTAGATAATAAAAAGTATCTTATAGAAAAGAAAGTACTTTTTATAGGCACTATTGATTATTCTACTGTTCATCCAAGAGAAGTCTTTAAATATGCATATATAAACTCTGCATCATCAATAATACTAGTTCATAATCATCCTTCAGGAGATGTATTACCCTCTAAAAACGATATTAACCTAACAAAAACTCTAAAAGAGATAGGAAATCTTAATAATATCCCTATAATTGATCATATTATTATAGGAAATAATAATTATTATAGTTTTTATTTAGAAGACATGCTATAATGAAAGAGTAGGGAGGTTACGGTTATGATAGTCATAGACGGAAAAGAAGTAAGAATAAATAGGGCGAACGTTAGAATATCTGAAATAGATGAAGTGTATTGTGAACTATGCAGAAAAATTAAAGCATTTGGTGTTGAAACCGAAAATAGAACTGGTGTTAACACTAAAGCAATAGCAGGTTGGACACATACTTTTGATATTGGTAAGGAATATCCAATTCCAGAATCAAAAAAAATAATAGCAGCAAATTATTCTAAAGAGATTCAATGGATTCACCAAGCAGAAGAAAATGATATTGGATGGCTAAGAGAAAGAGACAATAATATTTGGGATGAATGGTGTATCGATTCTGATGGTATATGGAGAGAATATGTACCATTAAAGAAAGATTCAAAAGGTAAACCAATAAATGGTGATCCAAGTATAGCAGTACCTTTAACAAGACAAGTACTAAGACATAAAGATGTAAATCTTAAGGGCGATATAATAAACTACAAAGTATACGATGAATTTGGAAAGCAACGAATGATTAGACCAGATAAAGAATCGCTTAAAAGATATATTAACAAACATGGTGTAGAACCAACAATAAAAAGAGCTACATATTTTGGTGAAAAATATGCTAATACCGACGGTGAACAATATGGGTATCTTAATAGATTATATCAACAACCACAAGTTGTAGAATATTTTTTAAAAAATAAGCCTGAAGATAGAAGAATGCAAATAAACTTATGGCAAAGAGCGCACTTTGCAAAAGCTGTTTTACCAAGTTGTGTTTTTGATATCATGTTTACAGTTATTGGTGACACATTACATGCAGCAGTTATTCAAAGAAGTGCAGATGTACCTGCAGGATTACCATTTAATATAGCTCAATATGCAGAACTTGTTTATATGTTTGCAAAAATATCTGGATTTAAAGTTGGAACATTAACATGGACTATAATGAATGCACATATTTATGTAGATCAATTTGATGCAATAAATCAACAATTAAGAAGATTTGATTACATGAAAGAATATGAAAAACTTATACAAACTTCAACTGATTTAACAGTAGAAAAATCTTACAATTTTACAGCAGAAAAATTTAGATTATTAGATGAAGAAGCATTCCAATACTTTAGATTTATTCCAGTAAATAAAATAAAAGAGGTTTATGATAAATTTAATGAGGCACAAGGTCCAACAAGAGAAGCATTTAACAAAATTCCTATGTCAAAAAGATATGAAATACTTGAAAGTATATTAAGTGAAGGAAAGTTTAATGAACAATTCATTAAAGCTTACGAAGAAGCTTTTGAAAGAAAAATCAGTTTTGAACACATGCTAACAAGAGAAAACCCAGTATTTGAAGTTGCAGATCGTAAGAGTTTATTTGATTTCTCTACAGAATATGTTAAAAAAGGCGATTCATACTTAAATGAAAACCCAATTGGTAATAAAGATTTAGTATTAAAGTATTATCATCCAACTCCATTTATTGCTGTACCAGTTGCACAATAATAAATAAAATAGTATAATACTATGCAGTTTTGGTGGTGAAAAAGATGAAAAAGGTTATAGTTGGTATATCTGGTGGTGTAGACTCAATAGTAGCAGCATATCTACTTCAAAAAGAAGGATATGATGTAGAAGGTCTATTTATGAGAAACTGGGATTCATCTGTTAATAATGATATTAAAGGTAATCCAAGTTTAAATGGTGATATATGTACTCAGGAGCAAGATTTTAATGATGCTCAAGATGTATGTAATAAACTAGGTATTAAACTTCATAGAATAGACTTTGTAAAAGAATATTGGGACTATGTATTTACTTACTTTTTAGATGAACTAAAAAAAGGTAGAACACCTAATCCAGATATTATGTGTAACAAATATATTAAGTTTGATATGTTTAAAAAAGAAGCTGATAAACTAGGAGCAGATTATATTGCTACTGGTCACTATGCTAGAATGATTGATGGACATTTATATAAAGGTATAGATGATAATAAAGATCAATCATACTTTCTATCTCAAGTTTCTATAGATAAATTCTCTAACGTATTATTTCCAGTTGGAGACTTAAGAAAAGAAGAAGTTAGAAAGATAGCAAAAGAACTAGAATTATCAGTAGCTGATAAAAAAGATTCTACTGGAATATGTTTTATTGGTGAAAGAAACTTTAAAGAATTTTTAACTAACTATTTACCTAATACACCAGGAAATATTATAGATATAGATACTAATGAAAAAGTAGGGGAGCATATAGGACTTATGTACTACACTATTGGTCAAAGAAGAGGACTAGATATTGGTGGTAATGATAAAAGGCTATATGTTGTAGGTAAAAACCTAGATAAAAATGAATTATATGTATCTTTAGGAGATGATACTAAATATCTTCAATCTACTTCATGTATAGTAGAAGATATAAATTATTTATCCGAAAAGAGACCTACATCTGCTAACGCTAAGTTTAGATATAGGCAAAAAGATATACCTGTTACAATTGAGTACCTAGAAGATGGTAACATTGAAGTATCTTATGACAATGTAAAATCCGTAACTCCAGGACAAGCTTGTGTTATCTATGATGGTGATGAAGTTGTAATTGGTGGTATTATAAAAGAAGTTAGAAAAGATGGAAAGAAATTAGAATACTTATTATAGTATTCTTTTTTTATGCTATAATTATATTGGTGATAATATGATAAAATTAGTACCTTTTAAAGATAAAGAAGAAAATTATGAATTAATGCATAGATGGTGTTCTCAAGAGTTTATTTATGAATGGTTTGAACAAAGAATTCTTTCTTTAGAAGAAATCAAACATAAATATAAGACTAAATTAAATTTAATGGAACAAAATCTATTCTTTATACATTATAATGGTGAAAGAATAGGGTATGTACAAATATATAAGTATAAGAATGAAATGTATGGAGATCTATCTAATTATAAAAATATATATGAATTGGATTTATTTATCGGTGAAGAAGAATATCTTTCTAAAGGAATAGGAACTGTTATTTTAAATTATATTACTGAATACATATATGATAAATACTCAGCTGATTGTATTGTTTTAAGGCCATTTAAGCGCAATATTAGAGCCATTAAATGTTATCATAAATGTAATTACGTAATAATAGATGAATATGATGGTATAGACTCTTTAGGAAGACCTGAAAGATATACCGTTTTAAGGAATACTAAGAACATTTAATATGTTCTTTTTTATTTACTTTTACTTGACATTTACACTTTACTGACATATAATTAAATTAATAATAGGAGGGTATGTTTATGAACAGACTTAATGAAATATTATCAGAGATAGGGGTAAGTAAAGTAAAGCTTGCTAAATACCTTGGAGTATCTAGACAAATGGTATACAATTACTTAGAAATGGATAGTGTAAGTGATTGGCCACTTGAGAAAAAAATGAAATTATTTAATTTATTAAATATTAAATCTCAAGATGAAATAGATTCTATAGAAGTAGATTCAGATTTTATTAAACATGCTAATAATTTAATTAATGATTCTACTTACTTCTCTACTTTACAAGAGAAGGGGAGGATATCATTTAATGACCTTAATAATAATGATCAAAAACTATTAAATGATATTATTAGCCTACTTAAGGAAAAGATTGATGATGATGAAATTAATGGCAGAAATATGCTTAGATATTTATATTATTTCCTAGAAGTTTCTGATAATAATGATACAATTAATTATTTATTAGCATATGTAGCTAAGACTACAGGATTTATTAATGCTAATGAATATGTATTCAATGAAGACGAACAATTTGCATTTGAATCAATACTATATTCAGCTATGGTTATGTATCAATCTAAGAGTGCCTCTAGAAATAAGTTAATTGAAGTACATAAGAAGTTTGAAGACGAAATAAAAGAAAAACATGAAGAAATACTATCTAGAACACAAGAGTTAGTATCAGCTCAAGAACAAGCTTTAAAAGAACTTGGATACTCTGAAATAACACAAGAAAATAGTACAGAAGTATATGAAAAGATGGCTGAAATTCAATCTAGAAACATATAATATATAATTTCATATAATAATTATTATGTTAACTAATTAAAATCTACAAAATAAAAGACCTAATATTATAGGTCTTTTTTACTACTCTTCTCTGTCAATTGTTTATATAATAATCTTAATACTTTAATATCCATAAATGTTACTGTTACATTATCATTATTAAATGATTGTTCTTTTATATCCGAATCAAATCTAATTACATTTAAAGATTCAATACTTTGTTTTTTTTCATCATATCTCTCTACTACAGTAATAGGTAATTCTTTACCATTATCATGCATTTCAGTATCATATGTTTTAGTTTCTTTATATGTATCCATTAAGAATCTTAATCTATTATCATCAAATGAATATATTTCAGAGATAATACTTAAATTATTTAAATGAAGCTTTTGATTATTTTCATCTAACTTAGTTATTGTACAAACATTACCATATTTGTGTTTAACTCTATGAATACCTCTGTGAGGCATTATAAAGTATCTTTTACGTTCTAAAACATAACAACCATCTGGTGTAGTAATAGTAGCTTGTTTATTAAATTTTATTGGTTGCTTAACCATATTAATCCCCCACCCTTTCAAATGAAGATATTATTATATAAAAAAAAGGTTAATTTGTCAAATAATTAACCTTTATTTTTGCTATCATTATTAGATTTCTTTTTCTTTTTTCTCTTAACTTTATAAGATTGAAATTTACTTGTTTTACCAGTGTTATTTATTATAAACTCTGAAGCTGATAAAGTAGACACTGAATCTCTATTTACAACCTCTAATAGAGCCTTAGTATAGTTTTCAGATTTAGTATGATGTTTATGAGTAATTAACTCTTTCCCCTTCTCTTCTGTTAATCTATATTGAAGAATTTTACCTGCATCTCTATCTAATGCTTGATATAGATCAAGAGGTAATGCATATACAGCAGCATTTAAAGTAGGTCTACATGTGCCATCTTTAAATTCATCAAAGAACTTATCAAGTACAATATAATCATTATCTAATATAAATCCTACATAACCAGCATCACTATCATCTCTTTCATATAATCTACATACTACATGTTCACTAAATTCAGGATTATATGAATAAAATTTAATTTTACTAAATAACTGTGATAACGCTGTATTATTATCTTTTTCTTTTTTATGTTTTTTAGATGTTTTACTTTTATATTCCATAAAAGTACCAAAGTCTTCATCATCTAATTTTATACTTCCAGGATTAAGAGTTTCAAGAACTGTTAATCTATTATTATCTTTATAATGAAGTAAAAAATCTAATCTATAAGGATTTTTTAATACTTCCTCTATTTCACTATTAAATGTTTTAAATTTAGGATCTAAATATTTATCTTCTACTAATAAACTTGAAACATATTCCATTTGATCACCATTTTCATCTGGTTTAGTACATCTTTCATAAAATTTATAAGGATATTCTAGATATAAATATTCTCCTGTCTTTTTATATATTTGTAATGAATAATATGCTATATATTGTGCTAAATTACGCCACTCAACATGTGCATCTTCAGCTTCTATAAATAAACCATTTTTTTGTCTTTTAAAACCTTTTTTTGTATATAAAGTAAGGCTCTTATTATTATATAATCCAGCTATATAATCAACATAACGGAAAGACATTTTTATAAAGTTAAGTCTTTTTAGATATTCTGAATGTTTTTTATATAATAAATCATTACTAATAGGTCCATAGGTATCTATCTTTGATTTAACTTTGTAATATTGTCCTCTTAATATATTTCTTATTTCATTTAAACTATAATCTAAACTAGGTTTATTACCAAAAGTTAGATTACATCTATAATCTATACCTAATACTTCAAATATAGAGTTAAATATTACATTAGGAGAATATCCAATAAAGAAACCATTTGTTTCATAATCAGGCAATATAGATAAATGTATTTTTCTTTTAAAATTTTCTTTTAAATCGGAATCTTCAAACATTTTACAAATATTTCTTTTAGATTCATTAACGCATTTTAAATAATCTTTATCTATAATAAAGTATTCATAATCACTTTCTAATAAAGGTATTTCTATATCACATGCACTAATTAGGTTAAGAGTTCTATTTTTATCCATATCATTATATCTTGGTTTATCAAATTCCCAACTCATAATATCACCCCTTTAGTTGCATAATATTATACGTTTTTAGCTTAATTTGTCAAATATAATGGTAGTTCTATTAACTAGGTTTTCTAATCTATTACTTGAAAATTCTTTAGTAGTATCACATACAAAATAATAAACTTTTATTTTGTTTTCAGTACCTGATGGTCTTACCATAAAGTATTCATTATCATTAATAATAAATTTTAATGCATTAGTTTGATTTTCTTTTTCTTTTAAATAATCTATTTTCTTTTCATAATCAAATAGTTTTTCAGTAGCAAGTTTTACCATAAATCTACCCTTATCTTTAGGCAAAACATCTATAGTTTTAAATGCATGATATCCATATTTAGTAAATATTTCATTAATATAATCCCCAATAGTCATATTGTTTTTCTTTAAGTAACATAATATTTCTAATAGCATATTAATAGAAGAAAAAGCATTCTTATCATTAACAGCTATATTAAACATATAACCAAGAGATTCTTCAAATCCAAAGAAATATTCTGGATCATCTATTTTTTCTTTAGCTATGTTTTTACAACCTGTTAAGACTTCTACTACTCTAATATGATGTTCCTGACATATTTTATCTACTAAATTAGTTGTAACAATACTTCTTACTACATGTTTTTTAAAATAATCACTATTATTAATTAAATAATATAAGAATATTACTCCAATCATATTACCATTTAGAGGTATATAATCATTATCTTCTTTATATAGTATACCTACTCTATCAGAATCTGGATCTGTTGCTATTATTACATCACTATTATTCTTTTTAGCATATTCTATAGGTAATTTAAAATTATCTAGTATTTCAGGATTAGGTTTAGGAGCATAAGTAAACATAGAGTCTATTACACATTGTTCCCCTACTAGATTATATTTTATATTATATTTTTCTAATATATTAGGAACTACATTTATACCAGTTCCATGTAAAGAAGTATAAGTAATTCTTAAATCTTTACCATATTCATTTAGTAATTCTTTATTAATAACTACTCTTTCATTTTCTTTATCAAAGTCTTCATAAATAATATCATCTATAACACTAAATTTATCGTTATTTAGAGGTGCTTTTTTGACACTTTTATAGTCAGTTATATCATTTATATATGGAGTAAGTTCTGATGTCTCTTCAGGGCTTAATTGGCCTCCAAAAAGATTATATATTTTAAGACCATTATATATATATTCATTATGTGATGATGTAATAACTATTCCGCCTTCTAAACCTAAATAATTAACGGCATAAGAAACTAAAGGAGTACTAGCTATATCATTAAACATATATGTTCTAATACCATATGCATTAAGAACTAATGCACATTCCATAGCAAACTTATATGAATTATTTCTAGTATCATAACCAATAACTACTGCAGCATTATGATTCATATTATTTAGATATTCGGCGTAACCCTTCATAATTATTCCAATATTATAAATATTAAGTCTATTTGTTCCAATACCCATAATACCTCTAATACCTGCAGTACCAAAAGATAAAGTATCACTAAAAGACTCTCTTTTTTCTTCTTCAGACATATTTAGCATTATTTCTTTATCTTCAGGTGAAACAAATTCTAACCATTTCTCATAATTTTCTTTATACATAATTTACTCCTTTTTACTCCTTGGATGAGCATTTTCATA
>CAMYZQ010000006.1 GCA_947303895.1 uncultured Bacillota bacterium
TACCAGAAGATAAACGTAGAGAAAAATCTAAAGAAACTTTAGAAATATTAGTTCCCATAGCTCATAGATTAGGTCTTGGTGAATTAAAGACTGAACTTGAAGTATTATCTTTAAAATACTATAAACCAAATGAATTTATTTCAGTTGAAGAACAATTAGATAATACAGAAGAAGAAAGACAACAAATAGTTGATAATATGATTAAAGAAGTATCTAAGATATTGGATGCTAATAACATAGAATATGAAATAATGGGTAGAGCTAAGTCAATTTACTCAATATATAATAAGTTATCAAAGGGTAAGAAATTCTCTGAAATATACGATTTATATGCCCTTAGAATACTTGTTAATACAGTTCCTGAATGTTATCAAGTTATGGGTATAATACACTCAGTATTTAAACCTATGCCAAAGAGAATTAAGGACTATATTGCAAACCCTAAAACAAATATGTATCAATCTATTCATACAACAGTATTTGGTCCTTTTGACAAGTTATATGAGATTCAAATTAGAACATATGAAATGGATAGAATAGCAGAAAAAGGAATTGCTTCACACTGGTCTTATAAAGAAAAAGGTAAAGGCTTACAAGATAATATGGAGCAAAAACTTCAAATGTTTAGAAACATTATGGAGATTAATGAAGAAAATGAATCTGCTAAAGACTTTGTAAGTACCGTTAAGAATGAAGTTTTAGGTAATAGTATTTATGTATATACTCCAAGAGGAGATGTATTTGAACTTCCAAAAGGTAGTACTCCAATAGACTTTGCATATAGAGTTCATACAGGTGTTGGAGAAAAGATGGTAGGTGCTTTAATAAATGATTCTATTGCTAAATTAGATCAAGAGTTAGAGTCAGGTGATATAGTAAAAATTATTACTAATAAAAATGCTACTCCGTCAATTGAATGGATTAACATGGCTAAGACTTCACAAGCTAAAAGTAAGATTAAAGCATACTTTACTAAGATGGATAAAGTTGAAGCTATTACTAAAGGTAAGGATTTATTCTTAAAAGAAATTAGAAGAAGAAAATGTTCTATTAATGATGTAATGGATAAGTTAGATGTAATTCTTTCTAATTTAAAATTAGAAACTGAAGATGATTTATATTATTCAATAGGAATAGGTAAATTTACATCTATTCAAACTGTTAATATTGCATTTAAAGAAGAAGAAACAAAAGAGGATTTTGTTTTAGATAAGATACTTAATAAACAAGATACTGTTAGTGATTATAAGAATGATGTTTTAGTTAGTAATATAGCAGACATTAAAGTTACTTTAGCTAAAGGATGTAAGCCAATAAAAGGAGATCCTATTATTGGATATATATCTAGAGGACAAGGTGTAATAATTCATCATAAAGATTGTAAAAATGTATCTCATGATGAAAGAGTAATAGATGTTAAATGGAATCAAAATACTACAAGAAAGTATGATACTCAAATTAATATAATAGCTATTAATAAAGAAAATACTTTAGTAGATATTATTAATACAGCATCATCAAATAATATTTCTGTTTCTAAAGTTAATACTATTTATAATCAAGATACAAATACTTATGAATTGAGTATTAAAGTTCCTGATTTAGAAACTCTTAATAAATTCTTTGCTAATTTAAAAAGAAATAGTGATATTAAATCAGTAGAAAGGGTATTTGTATGAGAGTAGTTATTCAAAGAGTAACTGAAGCATCAGTTAATGTTAATAATTCATATACTGAAAAGATTAATAAAGGTTATATGATTCTTCTTGGTATTTGTAATAGTGATACTACTGATGATTTAGAATATTTAGTATCTAAAATAGAAAAACTTAGAATATTTGAAGATGAAAATGAAAAGATGAATTTAAGTATTAAAGATGTAAATGGTGAAATACTTTTAGTTAGTCAATTTACTTTATATGCTAATACTAAAGATGGTAATAGACCTTCATTTACTGATTCAATGAAGTTTGAAGAAGCAAATAAAATGTATGAAGTATTTAAAGAAAAACTAAAAGAAACTAATATACCATTTAAGACTGGTGAATTTGGAGCTGATATGAAAGTTAGTTTAATAAATGATGGACCAGTTACTATAATAATTGACTCTAAGGATCGTTAATATATAGACAATTAATATAAAAATGTTATAATAATAAATGTGGAAAGGGAAAGATTTAAATGAAAAAAGAAACAATAACAGGTATTAGTAAACAATATGAACCAATACTTATTTATCTTGTAAGTTTACTTGGATTCATATTCTCATTCTTAAAGGATGAAGTTGATAAGGAAGTAAGATGGGTTTATAACCAAGCTGGAGCTATATTTATAGTTTATATGGGAGTAGGAGTTATTTCTTCTTCTGTAATTATTCCAGTAATTGGATGGGTAATTGGTATATGTGCTTGGATGGTAGAAGTAGCAGTACTTGTATTTGCTATTATTGCTATAGTTAAAGCTTGCCAAGGTGAACATTATGAAATTCCACTAATTTCAGATTTAGCTAAAGCTATCTGGAAATGGGAAGAACCTGTTAAAAAAGATAACAAAAAAATTAAAGATGCAGAAATTAAATCAGAAAAGAAAACTGCAAAGAAATAATAAAGTAAGAAGATAAATATATCTTCTTTTTTTGTGCTATGGTATAATTAAAGTGGTGATAATATGAAAGTTATAATATCTGCTGGAGGTACAGGAGGACATATATATCCTGCACTAGCAATTGTTGATAAGATTATAGAAAAAGATAAGAATTCTGAGTTTTTATATATTGGAACTACTAATAGAATGGAAAAGGATATTATCCCTGAAAGAGGATTACCATTCTTTGGTATAGAAGTATATGGATTAAAAAGAAGTCTTAAACCAAAAAATATAGTATTTAATATTAAAGCTATATTTAAATATTTAAAAAGTATGTCTATTGTTAAAAAGAAAATAAAAGAGTTTAATCCTGATATAGTTATTGGAGCAGGTGGTTATGTTACTGCACCTGTTATTAAGATGGCTAAAAAACTAGGATATAAAACACTAGTACATGAACAAAATAGTATTCTAGGTTTATCTAATAAAATGAATTTAAAATATACAGATACTTTATGTACTTCTTTTAAGAATATGAAGTTAGATAACTGTAATTATGTTTATACTGGTAATCCTACTTCAGATAGGGCTAAAATGGCTCCTAAAATAGATTTAAAAGAATTAGGTATTAAGGATACTAACAAGAAAACTGTAATAATAGTTATGGGATCACTTGGATCTATGACTGTTAGTAATGTATTAAAAGAATCTTTAACTAAGTTTGATAATAGTTATAATACTATTATTATTACAGGTAAAGATTATTATGAATCTTATTTAGGCTTAGAAAAGGGAGAAAATGTATATTTATTCCCATATATGAATAATTTTTCATCTGTTATGAAATCATGTGATTTAATGGTAACAAGAGCTGGAGCATCTACTATTTCTGAAATAGTATCTACTTTAACTCCTGTAGTATTTGTACCTAGTCCATATGTAACAGAAAACCATCAATATAAGAATGCTATGTCACTTGTTAATGAAGGGGCAGCATTAATACTTGAAGAAAAAGACTTAACTGTAGATTCACTTGTTAAGATTATTAATGATACTTTAAGTAATGAAGATACCATTAAGAATATTAAAAAGAACTTATCTAAGTTTGAAATAGATAGTTCATCAGAAAAAATATATAACGAAATAATTAAATTAATAAAGGAATAATTATGAATAACGTAATAGCTAAATTAGATGATAGTTATAAAATTTTAGATAATGAACTTCTAAGTAAATATACTACTTATAAAGTAGGTGGAGTAGCTAAATATATTATTTATCCTTCATCTATAGAAAAGTTAGTAGAGTTAGTTAAATTACTTAGAGAAAATAATATTAAGTTTAAAGTAATTGGTAATGGTTCTAATTTAATATTTTCATCTAAAGAATATGATGGCGTAATAATTAAATTAAATGAGTTAAATAAAGTTGTTTATGAAGATAATATAGTTACAGTAGAAGCTGGATATTCTGCTGTTAAACTAGCTATAGAAACAGCTAATATGGGTCTTTCAGGACTTGAGTTTGCATCTGGTATACCAGGAGCAATAGGAGGACTTACATATATGAATGCTGGAGCTTATTTAAGTGATATGTCACGTATTGTAGATGAAGTAACAGTATTAGATAAAGATAATAATGTAATTACTTTAAAAAATGAAGATATGGGATTTGCTTATAGACATAGTATATGTCCAGAAAAAGGGTATATTGTTTTAAAAGTTAAATTAATATTACAACATGGTAATAAAGATGAAATATTAGCTTTAATAGATAATAGAAGAAATAGAAGATTAAATGAACAACCATTAGAATACCCATCAGCAGGTTCAGTATTTAGAAATCCTGAAGGATTATATTCTGGTAAATTAATCGAAGATCTTGGATTAAAGGGTTATTCTATTGGAGGAGCTACTGTTTCTACTAAACATGCAAACTTTATAATAAATGAAAATAATGCTACAGCAGAAGATATAGGAGAATTAATATTATATGTTAAACAAAGAGTTAAAGAAGAGTATGGTATAGATTTAATCTGTGAACAAGAATTTGTTAACTGGGAGTAATTATGAAAAAAAAGAAAAAAAGGAAATTAAAAAAAGTATTTGTGTTTCTTCTTTTTATAATTATAGTAGGTATTACTATATTCCTTTTATCTTTAATAAAAGTAAGAGGATACTATGTTTTAGGTAATAGTTATGTAGATGAAGATACTGTTCTTGAAACATGTGGTTTAGATGAAGAAACATCATTCTTTTTAACTTGGTCTTATTTAACTAATAAGAAATGTAAGCATAATAGTATGATTAAATTTGTTAAAGTAGATCATACTAAAACATTTGAAATAAGACTTATAGTAGAAGAATACAAAGTATTATTTAAATATAATAATTATGCTATTAATGAACTAGGTAAGAAGATAGATTCTCCTAATGAAGATGCACCAGTTCTTATTAATAAAGTTAGTGATAAAGAAATATATAATAGATTTATTAAGAAAATGAATAAAGTTGATGATGAAATACTAAGTATAGTATCAGATATTAAATATGATCCTAATGATGTTGATAACGAAAGATTTCTATTCTTTATGAATGATGGAAATATGGTATATGTTACACTTAGTAAGATAACTAAGATTAATTCTTATCCATCTATTACAAAAACTATTGAAAATAAAAAGGGAGTTTTATATTTAGACTATGGGAATTATTTTGTTCCTATGGAATAAAACTCTTTTTTTTTATTAAAAAAAATGGTATAATATTACTAATAATAGAGAGGTATTCTTTATGAGAAAAATATATACTGCAATTGACATTGGTTCAGATACTTTTAAGATAGTAGTAGTAGAAAAAACTAATGATAAATTAAATGTATTAGCATCTAATATATATCCTTCTTTAGGTATTGAAAAGGGTGCTATAGTTGATGAAAATGAAGCTTTAGCAACACTTAAAGAAGCATTAAAGAAGATTAATAATACTCTTAATTTAGAGATTAAAAAGGCATTAATAAATGTTCCTATGGATGAAGCTAATTATAGAATAGTAGATGGATATACTACTATTACTTCAGAAGAATCTATTATTTCTTCAGATGATATATTAAATTCACTTCAAGCATCTATTTATAATAAGATACCTGAAGATGAAGAATTAGTTACTGTTATGCCTATTAAATACTTATTAGATGATAGAACAGAAGTAAAAAATCCAAGAGGATTAAAAGCTAATAAACTTAGTACTTTAGTTATGATGGTAACTGCTCCTAAAGCTACTTTATATAGAAACTTATCTTTATTTGATAAAGCTGGTATAGAAGTAGTAGATATATTATTTGGTAATATAGGGGACTATTATACATTTAAAGATGATAACTATGATAAGAGTACTACTGCAGTTATTAATATTGGTTTAAATAAAACTGATATTGCTATATTTAATAAAGGAATTATAACTACATCTAAAGTTTTACCAATTGGATCATTTAATATAGATGAAGATATCTCATATGTTTATAATATTCCACTTGATAAAGCTAGAAAAATTAAAGAAATCTTTGTTAATCTAGATAAAAAAGAAATATCTAAAGATGATTATTATGATATGAAAGATAAATCTGGTATAAAAATCAGTATAAATCAAAAAGAAGTTAGTGAAATTGTTTATAATAACTTATTAGAAATAATAAAAAAAGCAAAAAAAGAACTAAATAACTTAACAAAAAAAGAAATTCATTATATAATTATAACAGGTGGAATAAGCAATATTCCTGGTTTTGATACCATTTGCTCTGAGGTATATAATGAAGTTGTATCTCATAGATTAAATGTAATTGGTATTAGAGATAATATGTATTCTTCAAGTTATGGAACTATTAAATATTTCATAAATAAACTAGAACTTAGAGGTAGAGAATACTCTATGTTTAGTGATGAAGAAGCTACTAAAATAGTTAGTAACTGGGCTAAGAACGAAGATACTAAAGTATTTGGTAAGTTCTTTAGTCGTTTGTTTGAGAAGGAGGACTAATCATGGCATTAGAAATTGATCAATTAGCAAAAATTAAAGTTATTGGTGTTGGTGGCGGTGGAAATAACGCTATTAATAGAATGATTGAATCTGGTATTAAAGGTGTTGAATTCATTGTTGCAAATACTGATTCACAAGCACTTAGAAATTCAAAAGCTGAAATAAAACTTCAATTAGGTAAAACTGGACTTGGAGCTGGTGCTATTCCTGAAGTAGGTAGACAAGCTGCTGAAGAAAGTAAAGATGAAATTAAAGAAGTTTTAAAAGGTGCTGACATGGTATTCGTTACATGTGGTATGGGAGGAGGAACTGGTACAGGAGCTGCTCCAGTTATAGCTGAAATATCACAAAGTTTAGGTGCTTTAACAGTAGGTATTGTTACTAAACCATTTAGTTGGGAAGGTAATAGAAGATCTGCTAATGCTGAAGAAGGACTTGAAAAATTAAAAGAACATGTTGATACTTTAATTATTGTTCCTAATGATAGATTAAGAGAAATAATTGATAAGAATACTCCAATGCTTGCTGCATTTAAAGAAGTTGATAATGTATTAAGACTTGGTGTTCAATCAATTTCAGATTTAATTGCTGTTAATGGACTAGTTAACCTAGACTTTGCAGACGTTAAAACAGTTATGGAAAACAAAGGTGATGCTTTAATTGGTATAGGTGTTGCTTCTGGTGAAAATAGAGCTATTGAAGCTGCTAAACAATCTGTTAGTTCACCACTTCTTGAAACTGATATTAGAGGTGCTACAGATGCTATTGTTAATATTACAGGTGGTAATAGCTTAGGATTATTTGAAGTTCAAAATGCTGTTGAAGTTATTAGACAAGCTTCTGGAACAGATATCAATATTATCTTTGGTGCTGTTATTAATGAAAGTCTTGAAGACGATGTAATAGTTACAGTAGTAGCTACTGGATTTGATAAAGTAGGAGATGCTTACATGGATACTCTTCATGAACAAGTAATTGAGATGAATAATCCAATATCAAATGATTCAGATGATGAAGATGATGGTTGGGATATACCAGACTTCATTAGAAATAGAAAAAATTTATAATTGACAAAAAGAAGTGTAAACTTCTTTTTTTTTGTCTTTTAATATTTACAAAAAATCTATATAATTATATAATTGAATTAACCAGTGGGAGAAAGTGGTTGAATGTGGGGGATGTCTATGTTAATGGGAGAATATCATCACAATTTAGACGATAAGAATAGACTTATTATTCCATCTAAGTTTAGATATGAACTTGGTTCTAAGTTTATTATCACTAGAGGACTAGAAAAGTGTCTATTTGCTTATTCTGTTGATGAATGGAACAAGATTATAGAAAAACTTAATTCACTTCCATTTACTAGTAAAGATGCTCGTACATTCATGAGGATGTTCTTATCAGGGGCCACTGAGTGTGAACTTGATAATAATGGAAGGATTTGTATCACAGGACCTTTAATGAATTATGCTTCTTTAAATAAAGAATGTGTAATTATAGGTGTTGGTGAAAGAATCGAAATTTGGGATCAAGATATGTTTAATAACTTCTTTAATGAAAACATTGATAACTTCAGTGATGTAGCGGAGAATCTATTTAATGCATATTAGTGTATTACTTAATGAATGTATAGAGAATCTAAATATTAAAGAAGATGGAATATATGTTGATGCTACTTTAGGATACGCTGGTCATAGTTCACAAATTTTAAAACGAATAGCAAGGGGTTGCTTATTCGCCTTTGATCAAGATGGGGAAGCTATCGAATATAGTACAAAGATTCTTGATCAAATTAATGACAATTACGAAATTATTAATACTAATTTCGTAAATATAAAAGATGAACTTAATAAAAGAAATGTTAAGGGAGTCGATGGTATATTATTTGACTTAGGGGTATCTTCGCCTCAATTGGATGAAGCAGAAAGAGGATTTAGTTTTCATAACGATGCTAAGCTTGATATGAGAATGAATCAAAAACAAGAATTATCTGCTTATGAAGTAGTCAATAATTATCCAAAAGATAAATTAATTAAAATATTCTATGAATATGGTGAAGAAAAGTTCTCTAAATCAATTGCGGAAGCAATATGTAAATATAGAGAAACTAAACCAATTGAAACAACCCTAGAATTAACTGAGATTATCAAATCTTCAGTCCCTGAAAAATATAGAAGACTTCATCATCCTGCTAGGAAAGTATTCCAAGCAATTAGAATAGAAGTTAATGATGAATTAAATGTTTTACAAAAGGCATTAAATGATTCACTTGAGCTATTAAATCCTGGTGGAAGACTATGCGTTATAACATTCCATTCACTAGAAGATAGAATAGTTAAAAATACTTTTAAAGAAGTAACAAAAGAAAATGAACTTTATAAAGGTATGCCAAATATACCTGATGAATATAAAGCAAAATATAAATTAATAGGTAAATTTAAACCTACAAAAGAAGAATTAGAAAATAACAATAGATCTAGAAGCGCAATTCTTAGAGTTATTGAAAGAATATAAAGGAGAAAGATTATGGGAAAGAAACTTAGAGGCAAGAAAAAAACTTTTGAAAAAAATTTCATTACCTTTGGTGGAATATTCTTATTATGTTTATTTGCTATTTGTTTCTTTACTAACAATAGCTTATCTTCATTAAACGTAGATGTTGAAGAGTTAAAAACAAAAGTAAGAACTCAACAAGAATCAAACCAAGGATTATCTATGAAAATAAATGAACTTGCATCCTTAGAAAATGTAAACGAGGTTGCAAACAATACAGGATTAGCTTATAATAATAGTAATATTAGAATAGTTAATAGTAGATAGGAGAATTACAAATGAGAGAAAAAGTACCGAATAAAATAAACGTAAATAAATTTGTTATTTTATTTGGACTTTTTTTATTTGCTGTAATAATTGCAAGACTTATATTTTTAAATTTGTCTCCTAGTATAGATGGTATTAACTTAAGTGATTTTGCAAAAAATAGAAATACAGTTAATAAAACATTAAAAGCTAATAGAGGAACTATATATGATTCTAATAATGAAGTATTAGCAGAAACAGTAGATTCATATACTTTAGTAGCTTTCTTAGATAAATCAAGAAGTAAGAATTCTACTAAACCAAGACACGTAGTAGATGTAGAAGCTACTGCTAAAGCATTAGCTCCTAAAATAAATATGACTGAAGAAAGACTTATAGAACTTATGAGTCAGAAAGGATTATATCAAGTAGAACTTGGTCCTGGTGGTAAAGGATTATCTGAACTTCAAAAAGAAGAAATAGAGAAGTTAGAATTACCTGGTATAGGATTTATATCTACTAAGAAAAGATATTATCCTAATCTAGACTTTGCTTCATATGTTATTGGTTATGTAAGAGAATATGATGATGGTGAAGTAAAAGGTGAAATGGGTATAGAAGCTAAATATGATAGTGAACTAACTGGAGTAGATGGTTCTGTTACATATCAGCAAGATGCTCTAGGATATAAACTTATTAATTCACCTGAAATAAGAATAGAAAAAGAAGATGGATATGATATATATTTAACAATAGACTCTAATGTTCAATTAATGACAGAAAGAGCATTAAATGAAGCTTTTGGTAGATCATATGCAACTAAAGCAATATTTGTAGTAGCTGAAGCTAAAACAGGTAAGATAATAGCATCTGCTACTAAACCTTCATTTGATCCAAATATTAAAAATATAGAAAACTACCTAGATCCATTAGTATCTTATTCATATGAACCAGGATCTACTATGAAAACATTTACATATATGGCTACTATGGAAAAAGGTAACTATAATGGTCAAGATACTTATCAATCAGGTACTATTAAAATAGATGATTATACTATTAAAGACTGGAATACTTATGGTTGGGGTAATATTACATATGATTATGGATATGCTCAAAGTTCAAACCTAGGAGTAGTTAATTTAACTCAAAACTATTTAACTGGTCAAGAATTAAAAGATTATTTAAAGAAAATAGGATTTGGTTCTAAAACAGGTATAGAGTTACCTGGAGAAGTATCAGGTAAAATAGATTTCCAATATAAAGTAGAAGTAGCTACAGCATCATTTGGTCAAGGTATAACTATTACACCAGTTCAAATGATTAAAGCTTTAACAGCTATATCTAATGATGGATATATATTAAATCCTACAATAGTAGAGAAAGTAGTATCTCCATCTACTGGAGAAGTAATCTATCAAAATAAACCTCAAAAGGGAACTAAAGTAGCTTCTAAAGAAACTGTTACTAAGATTAAATCATTAATGAATGATGTTGTAACTATAGGAACAGGAACTAACTTTAATATGGAAGGTTATGACATTATAGGTAAGACTGGTACAGCAGAAGTATATAACGCTAATACAGGAGGATACTATAATACTACTTATAGAAATATAAGATCTTTTGCAGGTATGTATCCAAAAGATAATCCAAAATATATTATTTATATAGTATTTGAAAATGCTCCATCAAGTAATGAAATGGCTGATGCTGTTAAATCACTTATTCAAGATATAGAAGCTTATTATAATTTAACTAATGTAAGAGCAAATACTAACTCTGTTCAAAAAACAGAAAACTATTCTAATAAAAAGATTAATGATGTAAAAACTATACTTGAACAAAGTGGTATTAAGTATGAAGTAATAGGAGACGGAGATGTAGTTATTAATCAATATCCAAAAGAAAATAACTATGTTGATGGTAAACTATTATTAAAAACAAATGGTAATATATCTGAAACTAATTTATCTGGTTATTCATCTAAACTATTAAGGAATTATTGTAAGCTTATTAATGCTGAATGTAATATATCCGGTAGTGGTTATGTAACTAACTATAGTTATGAAAAAGATGAATCAGGTAAGATAATAAAAGTTAATGCAGAATTAGTATTACCTACAGTACAATAAAAAAAGAGACGAATAATCGTCTCTTTTATTTTTACAATTCGAAGGCGCCCCCCTGAAGTTGCGCCTTCTTAAAAAAGAATAAAAAGGGGTTGGCTAGTGTGATACTAGCAGCCAATTCGCCATTCGGGAATTGGTATCAATTATATTAATGATTTTAGGTTGTTTTGTCAACTATAAATTGAAAAAATATTAAAAAAAATGATATAATTTATCTAGGTGATAACATATGTTTGGTTTAGATACTATAAAAGGCATTGGCCCTTCTACAATTGATAAATTAAATAAGCTAGATATATATTCTGTTGAAGACTTAGTTTCTTATTATCCATATAAGTATAAGTTACTAAGAAAAACTTCTTTAGAAGAAGAAAAAGTAACAGTATCAGGTAAAATATTATCTATGCCAACAGTATCTTATTTTAAAAAGATGAATAGACTTTCATTTCAAATGGAAGTAGATAATAAAGTAGTAACAGTTACTATTTTTAATAGAGTATTCTTAAAAGATAAATTAACTATAGGTAAAGTAATAACAGTTATAGGTAAATATGAAAAGAATACTATTACAGCATCAGATATAATTCTTTATGATATAGGAAATGGTACTACTGTTATTCCTGTATATCATTTAGTAAAGGGATTAACATCTAAAAAATTAAATACATATATTAATGATGCTTTAAAGTCATCATATGTATATGATTATATTCCAGAAGAACTATCAAACAAATATAACTTTATAACTAAGAAAGAAGCTATTTATAAAGCTAATAATCCTACGTCTTTAAAAGACTTAGATGATTCAAGAGATAGACTTAGATATGAGGAATTATTTCTTTATTCATTAAAAATGAATTATTTAAAAGATAAAAGAGATAACTCAGGTATATCTATTAATATTGATAGAAATAAAATAAAAGAATTTATTTCATCTCTAGAGTATTCTTTAACAAAAGATCAATTAAATGCTTTAGAGGATATCTTCAATGATATGTCTTCACCTGAACGTATGAATAGACTAGTAGAAGGCGATGTAGGCTCCGGTAAAACCATAGTCTCTTTAATAACAATGTATACATATAAATTAAATAACTATCAATCAACTTTAATGGCTCCAACTGAAATACTTGCTATTCAACATTACAATACTATGACTAAGTTATTTAAAGATTTTAATGTAAATGTAGCATTAATAACTTCATCTACTAAGAAAATTGAAAAAGATAAAATATATGAAGGTGTTAAAGATGGGTCTATTAATATGGTTGTTGGAACACATTCTTTATTAAATGAAGACTTAGAATTTAATAATCTTGGTCTAGTAGTTACAGATGAACAACATAGATTTGGTGTTAATCAAAGAAAGAATTTAAGAAATAAAGGTAGCGATGTAGATGTGTTATATCTTTCTGCGACACCAATACCTAGGACGTATGCTTTAACTCTTTTCGGTGATATGGATATATCTATTATTGAAAGTAAGATATCTGGTAGAAAAGAGATTATTACTAAAGTATTTAAGAATAATCAAACTGATGATTATTTAAATATGATATATAAAGAATTAAAGGAAGGTCATCAAATATATATAGTATCTCCTTTAATAGAGTCAGAAGATGAAAAACTAGATATTAAAAAACTAAAAGATAAATTCTCTTTAGCATTTAAAAACTATAATATAGATATTCTTCATGGTAAAATGAAATCTAGAGAAAAAGATGAAATAATGAATAAGTATAAGAATCATGATATTGATATACTTATATCTACAACTGTAATAGAAGTAGGAGTAGATGTTAAGAATGCTACAATGATAGTTATTTTTGATGCAGAGAGATTTGGACTTGCTACACTTCATCAGTTAAGAGGAAGAGTAGGAAGAAATGATATGCAATCATATTGTTTATTAGTATCTAATAAAGAAACAGAAAGACTTAAAATAATGGAATCTATCCATGATGGGTTTAAACTTTCAGAAGAAGACTTCAAGCTTCGTGGATCTGGAGATTTATTTGGAACGAGACAACATGGAGATATGAATTTTAAAGTAGCTAAACTTCCAAGAGATTTAGATATCTTAAAGAAATCTAATGAAGATTCAAAAGAAATATTAAATAATATTTCTAATTATCCATTACTTCAAGGAATAATAAAAGAAACAATAAAGCATGATTAGATATATAAATAATATTTGTAAATTCTCATGATAAAGTAAGTCAAACAAATTGACAAAAGTATTAAAATGTTTTACTATAAATATAGCATAACAAGATAAAAGTTATGCTCACTTTTACTGGTTTTTGTAAAAGTGAACCAAACCCCCTGAAGGAGCCTTGTGGCTCCGCTTTTTTTATTTTATGGTATAATTGTTTTAGGAGTTGGTTCAACATGTCAAAGATTAGTAATGTTGTTTTAATGCTTGAATATTTAAGTACTAGAAAGAAATATAGTATTCAAGAATTGTCTGATTTATTAGAAGTATCTCCAAGAATGATTAGAATATATAAAGATGAATTAGAAAAGGCTGGAATATATGTTGATACTCTAAAAGGAGTATATGGTGGTTATGTATTAAACCAAAATATGAATATTCCATATTTATTATTTAATAATAAAGATTCGGATACTATTAAGAAATGTATCTCTGAAATAAAGGATTCTAAATTAAAAGAAGAATTGGAAAATCTTGAAAAAAAGATTACTACAAATTTAATTAAAGAAGAGAATAGTAAAAATGTTTTTGTAGCAGATGATAATGAACTAAATGTATATAATAAACTTAGTAGAGCTACTAAGAATCAACTTAAAGTTAGAATCAAATACTATAACTTACAACATGGTGAATCTATTAGAACTATTTATCCTTTAGGTATGTATTTGTTTCAAGATGAATGGTGGTGTTCATCTTATTGGGAAGAAAAAGATGATATGAGACAATTTCATATTAAAAGAATTTCTGAATGTGAAATATTACCTGAAACATTTGATCCTAAAAAAATTAATATAAGATTTTAAAGTGACGTAAATATTACCTCTTTCCTTGTTAGTATTAAAACAAGAAAGGAGGTATTTTTATGTTAGAAAATACAAAAACTAATTTTGACAAATTAGAAAGTAGGCTGCTTGCTATTAATTCGGATAAAAAGAATGCAAATGATATGAGTGAATTAATATATAGTTTAGCTGTAGGAGATAGAGCATCATTAATAATGGCTACTGGAGGTTCAAAAGTAGTAGCATATTATTTACAAATGTTAGTAGAGGCTTTTGGAGGCAAAGGATTAATATCTCAAGTTATAGAACCAAGAGATTATTTTCATAGATATGATATTGATAGTTTTTCTAGATTAGCTGTAATATCTGCTAGTGGAAATACTAATGGTGTTAATGAGGCATTAGACAGCTTTAAAGGTGAAAAGTTTTTAGTATGTGAAAATAAACAAGATAGAGATTTTGATGTTATTACTTGGGGTAATGATTCATATGAAAAAGAAAATAGTTTTATATCAATTGCATCAAGTTTAGGGCCAATAGTTCTTATGTTAGATACAATATTTGCTTTGGGCGGATATGAAAAAGGAATAATTAAAGAAGAAATGGAAGAAGTAGATAAATTAGTATCCCGTTTAATAAAACTTTGTAAAGATAAAATATCTAATTTACCATATTCGTTTAAAGACGAGAAAATAGTTCATATAATGAGTGGATATGATACTAGATGTGCTTGTAGTTCTTTAGAATCAAATTTAGTAGAAGCAGGATTATGTGCTCCTATTATTCATGATAAAGGATCATTTTGTCATGGAAGAAGTACACTTGTTAGTAGAGATACACCAGTGATATATTTATCACATAAAAAGAATGAACTTGATAAGTTATTATTGGATAATTTACCTAGAGAATGTGATAAGGTCTATGAATTTAATACTGATGATTTAGATGAATGTTATTTTGTAAAAGAATTTTACTTAATATTACAAATGTACTATTTATCTAAGAAAATTGCAGAAGATAATAATAAAGATTTAACTAAACCAAATTATAAAAAAGAATTAGTTCCACCTCTTTATAAATATAGAGGAAAACTATAATAAATGGAGCCTTGTGGCTCCGCTTTTTTTATGCTTTAAAATAATTTTTATGCTATAATTAACTTATGTAGGTGAATATATGAGTGATTTAGAAAAGAGAGTAAATGATTATATTAATAATGAATTACTTGATTTTAATAATATTAATACTAATCCTTTAGAGGGAGATACTTTAAAAGACGGAATATTAAATAGACTATTTTCTAGAAAGTGGTCTCGTAAAGCACAATTTGATGCTGCTAAAGAATATACTGAAAGTAAAGTAGATACTATATTAAATAATGATTTGGAATTTTTGTTTTGCTTTTGTTTTGGGGGATATAAACATTTCTGGACTCCAACTTATCCTGAACCAGATTGGGCAGAAATATTTACAATTAAATATTTAATAGAATATGTTTTACCAATAGTTGAATCACAAGATAAGAGAACTAAAATAGAATTTGAATCAGAAGAAGTTGCTTTAACATATATGAATAACACTCCTCAAGAGGGTATGGATAAATATAATAAAGCATTTAAATCTTTAATTGATTATATAAATGGTAAAGTAAATTATCCAATTGATTTAAGTGTAGTACTTGCTAGAGATTTTTATGATAAAGATGAACTACTTAAAAAAATGTATGATTATTTACCTGAAGTAAAAGCAAGATTTGATGCTTTACCAGAAGAAGAAAAAGAAATTAGATTAAAAAGAGCAGAAACAAATATAATGTGGAATGGTAAAGAGGATTTAACTAATATATCAGAAGAAGAAAAAAATAAATTTATATATGAATCTAGAACATTAAATGAATCTTTCTTAGATATAGATTATGAACTTAGAGGTAAAGAGTATTTTGAAAAAGATAATTTAATTCCTCTTCTTGGATCATTTGGTTTAGGAGCAGGTGGTGAAGCTTGGCTTCATCTAGCATCTAATTCATCATCAATGGTAGACTTCTGGGCAGGTATGGGAATACTAGAAGTTAGAGAAAACAAAATAATTCAAAAGACTATTTCTAAAAAACAATTTGATCAAATAAAGGATCAATTAATAAAAGTAAATCTTAGTAATGATTTAGTAAACATAAGTGATAATTATTCATGGATATATGTTTATGAAGGTAAATTACCATTTTAAAAATAGGAGGATTATATGAAAAAGATTGGTATATTATTTTTAATCTTATTATCAGTATTTTTAATTACTGGTTGTGAAAGTACTAAAGGAAGTACAGGAAAGAAAAAGAGTATATTTGATACTAAGAAAACTATGACTTGTACTAAAGAAGAAGTAGATGAAGATGGTTATAAGTCTACTAGTAAATATGTAATTACTTATACTTCTAAGAAAGTAACTAAAGTAGAATCTGAAGAAGTAATGGAAATGGATCCTACAATAGTAGACTGGGTATATTCATTTAGTTATGCTATTATTGAAGAAATAGATAAACTAGATGGAATAGATGCAAGTTATGTTAAACAAGATGATAGTACACTTATTATGAAAATAGCTGCAGACTTTGACAAGATTAATGAAGAACAAGTTAAAGAAGCTTTTGGTTCATTAAATGAAGATGGAGAAATTTATACTAAACGTAATATAACAATAGATGATTTTGTTAAAGAGAATATGGAAGGATATACATGTAAATAAAAGAATAATCTAAGATTATTCTTTTTTTATATAATATATTTGATATAATTATTAAGAGGTGTATAAAATATGTTTGAAAATAAAAAAGTGTTAATACTTGGTTTAGCTAGATCAGGGTTTGCTGCTGCTAAGTATTTAATTAATCATAATAATGAAGTTATATTAAATGATAATAAGGATGAAGAAAAACAAGATAAGAGTCAAGTTGAGGAACTAAGAAACTTAGGAGTTAAATTAGTATTTGGTTCACATCCTGATGATTTATTAGATGATTCGTTTGATTATTTAATTAAAAATCCAGGGGTTCCTATAGATCATAAATATGTATTAAAAGCTAGAGAACTAGGAGTAGAAGTAATTAATGAAGCAGAAATGGCTTTTAGATTATTACCTGAGGGAGTAAATTTAATTAGTATTACAGGTACTAATGGTAAGACTACTACAACTACATTAACTTATGAAATTATGAAAGAATACTATAAAGAAAAAGTATATTTAACAGGTAATATTGGTTATCCTATGATTGACTTAATTGGTAAGGTTAAATCAGGAGACTATATAGTAATGGAAGTTAGTTGTCAGCAATTAGAAAATATGAGTCAATATAAACCAAATGTAGGATTAATTACTAACTTTAGTCCTGCTCATATAGACTTTTTAAAGAGTTATGAAAACTATAAAAGAGTTAAAGCAAAAATATTTGCTAATCAAACAAGTGATGATATAGCAATACTTAATGCTGATAATGAAGATGTATTAAATGAAACTAAAGATATTAAATCTACTAAGAAGTATTTCTCATCTAAAAAGAAAGTTGAAGGAACTTATTTAGTAGGCAATGATATTTATTACTATGACGAATATGTTTTAAGTAGATCAGATATTAAAATAGCTGGTATGCATAATGTTGAAAATGTTATGGCTGCTACTACTATAGTAAAAGAATATAATGTTCCATCGGAAGTAATTAAAAAAGTTGTATCTTCATTTAATGGTGTTGAACATAGACTAGAATTTTGTGGTGAAGTAAACACTAGAAGATTCTATAATGATACAGAAGCTACTAATATTAAATGTACTCAAATAGCATTGTCTTCATTTGAACAAGATACATTTATTATTTTAGGTGGTATGGAAAGAGGACAAGAGTTTGAAGACCTTATTCCATATATGAAAAATGTTAAAGGTATCCTAGCTATTGGAACATGTAGAAATAGAGTAAAAGAATTAGGAGACAAATTAGGTATTCCAACAATTGTATATGAATTTCAAAAAGATGGATTTAAACCATTATATGATATGACTACTCCAAATTCTGTAATACTATTGTCTCCTGGATCAGCTTCATGGGATCAATATAAAGAATGTGAAGTAAGAGGAGCAGAGTTTAAACAACTAGTAAAAGAATTAGAAAAATCAGAGTAACATCTGATTTATTGCATTTTTTACGTTTTTATGGTATAATACTGCTACTTTTTAAGGGGGAAAAATAATATGACTGAAGAAGAAAAAGAAATAAAAAGACATGAGAAATATCAAAAAGCTTTAGCTGGAGCAACAACTGTTTCAACACTACCATCTAAGATAACTGCCAACAAATTAAAGAAAGTTTTATGTCAAGAACTTAATTTTGGGGTAGAGCCTATAGATGAAATAGGTATTGATAGCTTAAAAAATGAAATTGTTACAGCATTAATTTTAGACGAAAATTATATTAATAGTGATAGTTTTAAAGCAGATTTAGACCATGAATTAAGATATTCAGGTGTTTCAACTGAAGGAATAAAAAGTAGAACAGAATATACATTTACTAGTAGAAGACTTCATAATTACATAAAAGATATTAGAGACTATGATAAAAAGTTTAGAGAATTATCTAAACCTAATGCTTTAGCAAGGCATAATATTGTTATGGAACAAATTAGAAAAGCAGATTCAACAAAGAAACTACCTAAGATTAATAATAGTAATCTTACTATTTTATTGATAAATGCATTAAAACCTGCGTTTAGAGGTAAACTATCAACTAATGATGTTAAACTTCTTGCTGAAAAATTAATTGAAGGTTATTCTTTTGATGATGAGAAAGTACTTTTAATATTAGAAGCAAAATTTTGGAATAATACAAATTTAGTATATCCATTTTTTACTAAAGGATATGATGTTAGAAGAAAATTTGTTTTAGGTCTATTAGAAAAGGATTTTAATTTAAGATTATTAATAGAAGAATTAAGAGCAAAGAATGCCAGAACTTTAGAAATCTATAAAGAAGAACATGAAAGAATAATGGCTTCAATTGGAAGAGCTAATAGAATTAGCGAAATGCCTACAGGATTTTCTTTATCAAGAATTACAGGTTATTTATCAGGGAACTCTATTATTACAAAGAATGATAAAAAAATGCCTGGGGAATGGTTTAATAATTTAGCTTTATTATTATTAAATGGTGCAAGCTTAGATACACCTGAGGTTCAAGCAGAAATTAATAATATATCTCTTAAGTATTGCTTAGCAATTAGAAAATGTGAAAGTAGTGATATTGCAAATATAAATGCATCTGTATATCAAGAGTTATATTATAAGATTGCTAAATTACCAAAACTTGCATATTATGTTGAGGAAGTTAGATATGCATCAACAAGACAAGAAGAATTTATTTCTAGAGAATCACAAAGTGTTAAAGTATATATATTACCAAGTGATAAATCTCCAATAGATGGTGGTAATTTCTATTGTATATATATAAGTAGAAAAGAAGGACCAAAATTAAATATTGAAGAAATATTTACTAAGGCTGGAGAAGTTAAGGATATTGAAAAATATATTAAAGAAAACTACGATCCTACATTCAAAAGAGCAGGCGGTATCATATTAAATAGAGATGAAAAAATAGATCGTAATGTATCAGTTTATGCTCCTGATGATGGAAGTATTGGAATATCTCCAGAAGATTCTGAAAATTATAAGAAATTAGAGGATTTAACCGCAAGATTAAATGTACTATATAATGCAAAAACTCAAGCAACAGAAGCATTTGAAAAACAAC
This sequence comes from uncultured Bacillota bacterium, assembly GCA_947303895.1. Classification (GTDB taxonomy): domain Bacteria; phylum Bacillota_I; class Bacilli_A; order RF39; family UBA660; genus RUG13038. The sequence goes on from CAMYZQ010000006.1 coordinate 20,337, forward strand.
AAGAAGAATTTAATAAGCAATATGCAGAGTACAAACAACAACAAGAAAAGTCAAACAAAGAAATTGGAGAAATCCAAGGAGAAATGAATACTTTAGTAAAGACTTTAAAAGCTAAAGATAAAAAAGAAGATAATAAGGAAGAAGAAAAATAAAAACAGAGTTAAACTCTGTTTTTTATTATCCAAAAAATCCTTTGTATTTTTGCATTTTAGGATTATTTCTTATCCTTTTTAATGCATATTCTTTTATTCCTATAACTTCTTCAGGAGTTAATTTAGGTCTTTTTATTATTTCAGCTATTTCTTCTGGAGTATGGTCTTGTTTAAAATGAGCATCAAACCATAGTTTTAATATTCTTCTTTCTAGAACATTTAATTCACATAAGCATTCTTTATAAGTACATATTAAAGCATTAATTTCTCGTCCTTTAAATACATAATCCGGATCAGGTGTTCTTGAATGATCTACACGTCCCATATAATTCGCCCCTTTAAAAAACATGTAATATTATATCAGAATTCTTTTATTAGTCAAATTATGTGATATAATCATAATAGGTGATGAATATGAAATATTATTGTATAGGAATAAAGGGTGCTGGTGTGGCAACTTTAGCTTGTTTACTTAGTGATTTAGGATATGAAGTATCTGGTTATGATGATACTAAAGATTTTAAATTTACTGAAAAAGGATTAGATGCTAGAGGTATTAAAATTTATTATGATGGAACTAAAGAAATAGATAGTGATACTATTATTACTGCTTCTAAAGCATTTAGTGAGGATCATAAAGAAATTAAAAGAATTAAAGAATTAGGATTTAATATAACTGCATATAATGAAATAATAGGAGATCTAACTAACAAATTTAGAACAGTTTCAGTATGTGGTACTCATGGTAAGACTACTACTACTTCTATGATTAGTCATATAGTTAATAATACTATTGGATGTAACTATTTTATTGGAGATGGAAGAGGTTATGCTATTCCTGAAAATAATTTGTTTGTAATAGAATCAGATGAATATAATAAACACTTTTTAAAATATCATCCATCTATTTCAGTATGTACTAATATAGAATTAGAACATACAGAATGTTATGATGGATTAAGCGATATTATTAATTCATTTAGTATGTTTTTAAATAGTTCTAAAGAGTATTCAGTAGTATGTGGTGATAATGAAAATATAAGAAGTATTACATTTAATAATAAAGTAATTTATTATGGTGAAAATGATAATAATGAATACATAGTTAAAAATATAGAAGTAAAAGAAGATGGAACATATTTTGATCTATATCACCATAACGAGTTTATATCTAATATAATGGTACCTGTATACGGTAAACATATGGCTTTAAATGCTTGTGCGGCCACTATAGTATCATTAAACCTTGGAATAGATATAGATAAGATTAAATCTTTATTAAAAGAGTTTAAAAATGCAGAAAGAAGATTTGAGGAAGAAAGAGTAGGAGACTCAATAATAGTTGATGATTATGCTCATCATCCAACTGAAATTAAAGTTACTTTAGAAGCTGCTAAAGCTAAATATCCGAATAAAGATATTATTGCTATATTTAAACCAAATACATTTTCTAGAACTGTAGAGTTTACTGATGATTTTGCTAAAGCATTAGATATAGCAGATTATGTATATATTACTAATATTGATTCTAATAGAGAAAGACAAGAAGATTATCCTGGTGTTACATCAAATATGATACTTGAAAAGACTAGAAATGGTAAGCTATTAGATGAAAAAGAAATTAGTGATTTAGTTAGTCATAAAGGCAATATTTATGTGTTTATGAGTTGTGCTTCTATATCACATTTAAAAGAAGATTTAATAAATGAAATTAAATAGTGAAGTTAATGCAAATTAACTTCATTTTTTATTGAAAAAAACATATATTTTTAGTATAATTAATACATAATAGGAGACGATTGTATGAAGAAGAAAATATTAGGTATATTCTTATCGGTTTTTGCTTTTGTTTTAGTACCAAATATTGTAAAAGCGGAGGGAACAGTAGTTAAACCAACTACTGATATGTGTAGTGGTGCAGTTTATACTGGTGAAGAACAATCTTTAACTAGTGCTGCTCTTACTGGTTATCATTGGGTTAATAATATGGAAACTGATGCTGGTACATATACAGTAACAGCAGTTTTAGATGAAGGCTATGAATGGGATGATAATTCGTCTTCTAATATTGATATTTCTTGTTCTATAGCTAGAGCTAAATTAACTCTTCCTACATTAGATGAAGATGAATATGTATTTTCGGGCAGTTCAATTTATCCTGTTTTTATTGGCTTTGATGATACAAAGATGGATATGTCTGGAAATCTATATGCATCTTTACCTAGTGAATACGTTACAAATATATCTCCTAAATTAAATTATGAATGGCAAGATGGAAGTATTACTGCTGAAGCATATACTTGGCATATAATTAAAGGAACTCCTACTACTCCAGTTGTTACTTCATATGAAGGAACTTTTGATGGACAACCACATACTGTAACAGTAAGTGGTATTGATTCTTTAATAGCATTATATTCAACTGATCAATCATCGTGGGATACAACTATTCCTACATTAACTAATATTGGTTCAATTACAGTTTATGTTAAAACTCAAAGTAATTCAGTATTTAATGAATCTGCAGTTGCTAGTGGAACAGTAACTATATTGCAAGGTGATCCTAATGATAATGGTTGGTATGACGATGGAACATATAAATATTACTATGTTGATGGTAGTCCTGTAACAGGATTAAGACATTTACCTAGACTTGGTAGTAGTGATCCTAATGAATATACATATTACTATTTTTCTGAAGAAACTGAGTCTTTAGGAAGAATGGTAACTGATTCTTGGATAGAAACAAATAACAGTAAATATTATTTTGATAATGATGGTGCTGCTGTTACTGGCTGGTACCAAGAAGTATCTACAACTGATTTCTATTATTTTGGTAGTGATTGTAAGATGGTTATGGGTCTTCAATATCTTCCAAATAAAGATGATAATACTGTTTCAAATTATTATTATTTTGATGGACTTGGTAGTAATACTCCAGGTTTAATGGTTACAAATACATGGATTGCATTACCAGAAGGAACTTTCTATATGACTTCTGATGGTACTCCAAAAACTGGTTGGTATGATGATGGTAGTGCTGTATATTATTTTGATAATGATGGAATATTAACTACAGGATTATTTACTGATACTGATGATAGAACATATTATTTTAGTGAGGAATCCGAAAATATAGGTCATATGTTAACAGGTCTTCAAGTAGTTGGTGATAATGTATATTATTTTGCAGACGATGATGATAATGCAAATAATATTAAAAAAGGTGAAGCTATAACTGGTTGGAAGACTGTAAATGGTTATAAATATTATTTTAGAACTGCTACTGATACACCAACAGTTGGTGCTAAAGGAACTGGAGTAACTGGATTTGTAGAGTTAGATTCTGAAAATTATTATTTTAGAGCAACTCATGAAGATCTTTCTAGTGGACCTTTAGGATCTATGTTTAAAGGTTTTGCTGTTATTAATAACGAAAAATATTATTTTAGAATTACTGAAGATGAAATAAGCACAGGTAGTGAAGGATCAATGCTTAAGAGTGCTTGTGTTACAGTTGATAATGGATATTATTGCTTTGATGAAAATGGTGATTTAGAATCTCAAATTATATCTATAGCTAAACCAACTGATAGTAGATGTAATCTAGGTCTAGTATATGATGGAACTAATAAAAACTTAATTAGTGATGCGTCTTTAGATGTAGGATTTACATGGTCAAATTATACTGAAGTAAATGCAGGTGAATATACTATAATTGCTACTTTAAATGATGATTATAAATGGGATGATGATTCAACTGATCCAGTTGGTATTGTTTGTAGTATTGCTAAACAACAATTAACTATACCAACAATGGCAGTTTCTGATTTTGATTATAGTGGTTATTTAATTACTCCAATACTTGCTAACTTTAATAATTATGTTATGAATATAGAGGGCAATGAATCAGCAATTGAAGCTGGTGAATATGCATCTACAGTTAGTTTAAAATTCCCAAGTAATTATGAATGGGCTGATGGAACTGATACTCCAATTGAATTTTCTTGGAAAATTGAAAAAATTAATTATGCTGCTCCTATAGTTGAACCATATTTAGGTACATATGATGGTGAAGAACATTCGGTAACTGCTACTGGAGATGGTACTTTAGAATATTCAACTGATAATATTCTTTGGTCTACTGATGAAATAAAATATAGTGATGCTAGTGACTCACCATATCCAGTATATGTAAGAGTTAAAGCAGATAATAATCATAATGCTTCTCAATCTGTTGAGAGTTCAATTACTATTAATAAAATAGTTGTTAATTTTCCAGTATTAGTAACATCGTTATTTAACTATACTGGTGAAGATATTAATCCAGAATTAACTGGTGTTGACATGAATTATATGACTGTTTCAGGCGAAACAATAGGAAAGAATGCTGGCGAATATGATATTATGGTATCTTTAAAAGATAGAACAAATACTGTATGGGAAGATAATACTGATGGCTCTCATTTTCTTAAATGGAAAATAGCTAAGGTTACTGGTGGTGCTCCTACAGTTGGACCATACGTAGGAACTTATGATAAACAACCACATTCGATTGAAGCTATTGGCTCTGGTGAACTTGAGTATTCATTAGATATTACTGACGAAAATGGTTGGTCTGATGAAAATCCAACTAAAGTAGATGCTGGAGTATATACTATTTACGTAAGAACTAAGGGTGATGAAAACCATGAACCTTCAGAATCTGTAAGTAGTACAATAACTATTAATAAAAGAAGTTTAATTAAACCAACTAAAACTAAGAGTAGTTATTTATTTACTGGTAGTGAAGTTGATTTCAGTGTAAATTTCTTTAATGATAATTGGTCTGAATGGATGATGAAAACAGGTACTTATTCAGCAACAACTGTTGGTGAATATGTAGCTGAAGTTGCCTTATTAGATTCCGTTAATACAGAGTGGGCAGATGGAACTACTGCTAATGTTTCATTTACTTGGTATATTACTCAATCACAAGCGGCTAATCCAGTAATTACTAATTATACTGGTGCTTATGATGGACAACCACATTCGATAACTGTTGAGAATCCATCTTATGGAACAATATTCTATTCAACAAATTATAATACTCCAGGAGTAGATACTGTATGGTCAACAACTAATCCTACAAGAACTAATGTTGGATATACTAATGTATATGTATATATTAAAGGTGATTCAAATCATACAGATTCGCAAGTAGTAATGGGAACAATAACTATTACTGATGCAGTACCTGATTATAATATAGATAATTATACGGTTGATGAAAATAATGATTTCATTACTGGTATAACTGTTGGTACAGAATTAGAAACATTTATTAGTAATATTACACTTGGAACTGGTTATAGTGTTGTTGTTGATACTAAAACAGTCGATGGAAAACAAATTTTATATACTGGTGGTAAAACAACAATTAAGCAAGGAAATGCAGTAGTTGCAGTGTTTACTAATGTTGTTAGTGGTGATTCAAGTGGAGATGGAAAAGTTAATTATCTTGATTATGTATATGTATATAATCATATTCAAAAAACTAAACATCCAGAATCAAATAAACAATTACTTGTTGGTGCATATCTAAAAGCTGGTGATATGTCTAATGATAATAATATTACATATTTGGATTATGTATTCATATATAATAAGATTAAAGAATTAAAAGGAGGAAATAATTAATGAAAAAGTATTTAATATATGTTTTGACATTAGTAATTTTATTATTTCCAAAAATAGCCTATGCTGCGGGTGACATGTCCGTTTCTACTAGTTCTCTAACAATAGAAGTTGGAAGTTCTAAGACGTTTAATATTAGTGCTACAAATACTATAGGTGATGCAAGTATAAGTTCTGGAAATACTACAGTTGCATCTGTTAGTACGGGTTATTGGGGAACAGGTATGGTTGAAGAAAATACAACTAAATCCGGAAGTGTTACGGTTAATGGTAGAAATATAGGAACTACAAATATTCATATTGTATTTGATGGTGCTACATTTGATGGCGAAACAATTGGTTATTCTAGGGATATAACTGTTACAGTAATTGCTAAACCAACTCCAACACCAACTCCAAACAATAATAACAACAATAATAATAGCAATAACAATAATAACAATAACAATAAAGAAACAAAATCAAGTGATAAAAAACTTAAGAGTTTAACCGTTGAAGGTTATAATCTTGTTAGAGTTGATGATAATAACTATACTTTATCTGTTAGAAATGAAATTAGTTCTATTAATGTTCAAGCTGCTGCTAATGATTTAAAAGCAAAAGTAGAAGGAACAGGTGTATATGAATTAGTAGTAGGAGAGAACCCTATTAAAATTACAGTAACAGCTGAAGATGGTTCTAAAAATGAAATTAATATTGTTATTACAAGAGAAGAAGAGGAGAAAAAGGAAGTAAAACCTGTTACTCCTGAAAAGAAAGAAACTCCAAAGAAAAATAACAAGAAAAAGATTAATATCACATTAAAAGATTATCTATTATTTGGATCAATACTACTAAATATATTATTAATAGTAGCTATAATACTTATTAATATTAAATATCGTGCTTTAAAAGAGGCATCTAAGAATATGGTAGTAGATTCAAGAGATTTACCTTTTGGATATTTAAATGAAAATGGGAAATAAAATCCCATTTTTTTATGCTATAATATTATAGTAACAATTGAAAGGATACTAACATGATTAAATTATTAAAGAACTTTAAATTTAAAGACTGGTTAATAGTTTTAATGTGTATTTTATTAACTTATATTAATGTACAATTAGAACTTAAAATACCAGATTATATGTCTGAAATAACTACTTTAATACAAACTAATAGTAGTACTATGTCGCACGATATATTGGTGCAAGGTATGTGGATGACACTATTTGCATTTGGTAGTTTTATATGTGCAGGTATATCTATTTATTTTGCTTCTAAGTTATCATCTTCATTTAGTTTAAATGTTAGAAGTAAAATATTTAATAAAGTAGAAAGTTTTGGAATAGAAGAAATGAAGAAGTTTTCAACTCCTTCATTAATTACTAGAACTACTAATGATATAACTCAAATAGAAATGCTTATAGCTATGGGACTTCATATGATGCTTAGAGCTCCTATCATGTGTGCATTAGCTATTACTAAGATAGTTAATAAAAGTATTGAATGGAGTATGTTATTAGCTGGTTGTATAGTACTTTTATTATCAGTTATATTAACTATACTTCTTATAGTTTTACCTAAGTTTAAGATTATTCAAAAACTAATTGATAGAATAAATGGAGTAACTAGAGAAAATTTAACTGGTATTAGAGTTATTAGAGCATTTAATGCAGAAAAGTTTCAAAAAGAGAGATTTGAGAAAGCTAATGATGATCTAACTAAGAATCAATTATTTACTCAAAGAAGTTTAGCATTTTTAAGCCCTTTAATGAATATAGTTATGCATGGTTTAACATTTGGAATATATATTATAGGAGCTTATTTGATATATAATTCTATGATGAGTGAAAAGATAGAGTTATTTTCTAACATGGTTGTATTTACTTCATATGGAATGCAAGTAATTATGTCATTTTTAATGCTAGCATTTATATTTATGATAGGACCAAGAGCAGCTATATCAGCATCTCGTATTAATGAAGTATTAGATGAAGATATTAAGATAAAAGAAGGTACTTATAATAAAGATACTAAAGAACATGGAACAGTTGAATTTAAGAATGTTTCATTTAAATATCCTGATGCTGATGAATATATATTAGAAAATAATTCATTTAAAGTTAATAAAGGGGAAACTGTTGCATTTATTGGTTCTACTGGATCTGGTAAAAGTACTCTTATTAACTTAATACCAAGATTATATGATGCTACTTCAGGAGAAGTATTAGTAGATGGTATAAATGTTAAAGAATATACATTTAAAAATCTAAATAATAAAGTAGGTTATATACCACAAAAAGCTGTTATGTTTACAGGAACTGTTAAAGATAATATTACTTATGGAGAAACTAGTAAAAAAGTAACTGAAGATGATATTAATGAAGCTTTAAAAGTGTCTCAAGCAGACTTTGTTAAAAAGCTAGATAAGCAATTAGATTCTCATGTTGCTAGAGGAGGTACTAATCTTTCTGGTGGTCAAAAACAAAGACTATCTATTGCTAGAACTATAGCTAGACATCCAGAAATATTTATATTTGATGATACTTTCTCAGCATTAGATTATAAAACTGATTTAAATTTAAGAAAAGAATTAAAGAAATATACTAAAGATTCAACTAATTTAATAGTTGCTCAAAGAATAGGAACTATTATGAATGCTGATAAGATATTAGTATTAGATAATGGAAAATGTGTAGGTATGGGTACTCATAAAGAATTATTAAAGTCTTGTGATGTGTATAAAGAAATTGCCTTATCACAATTAAAGTGAGGAGGAATTAAAAAATGCCTAAGATGAATAGAGTAAATGAAAAACCAAAGAATTTATTTGGTTCTTTAAGTAAACTTTTTAAGGCTTTAAAACCTTGGAAAGTATTAATTATTATATCTGTATTACTTGCTATTATTAGTTCTATTTTTAGTATAATAGCACCTAATAAATTATCTGATTTAACAGATGAAATAACTGAAGGTATTAAACCTGATACTGATAAGTTAATGGAGATTAATAGTTTAATAACTACTAATTATGGAGGACCTATAGTAATAGATGGAACTACTATAACTATAGAAGATCAAGCAAAATATTTAGAAATTGTTTCTACAATAGATATGAATGATAGAAATGATATGCTAAGTAAGTTTGATAAACTTCCTGAGAGTATATATAACTTAGTTAAACCTAAAATGAATATAGATAATATTAAAGCTATAGCATTAATATTAATAATTTTATATGGACTTAGTGCTATATTTAGTTATATTCAAGGTTATAGTATGACTACTATAGCTAATAAGTTTGCTAAGAAACTTAGAAGTGATATATCTAATAAAATTAATAGATTACCACTTAAGTTTTTTGATAGTCATGAAACTGGAGATATTCTTTCTAGACTTACAAATGATGTAGATACTATGTCATTTAATTTAAGTCAGTCTTTAGTATCATTAATATCTAATTTAACGCTATTTTTAGGCTCATTAGTAATGATGTTCTATACAAACTATATAATGGCACTAACTGCTATTGGAGCTAGTTTATTTGGCTTTTTATTTATGTTTATAATGTTATCTAAATCACAAAAGTATTTTACTAGAAAACAAAAAGAACTTGGTGATTTAAATGGATACATAGAAGAAATGTATTCTGGTTATATAGTTACTAAAACATGTAATGGAGAAAAAGAAACTAGAAAAGAATTTGATAAATTAAATAATGGTCTATATAAGAGTAATATGATGAGTCAATTCCTATCTGGAATGATGGGACCATTTATGGGATTTATTAGTAACTTTGGATATGTAGCGGTATGCGTAGTAGGTGCATTACTTGTATCTAAAAACACTATTACATTTGGCGTAATTGTTGCATTTATGATTTATATTAGATTATTTACTAATCCATTAAATCAAATAGCACAAGCTATGACATCAATGCAATCTACTGCAGCAGCTTCTGAAAGAGTATTTGAGTTCTTAGAAGAAAAAGAAATGAATTCTCAAAAACATATAACTAAGAAATTAGATAAGAATAAAGTTAAAGGTGAAATAGTATTTGATCATGTTAAATTTGGATATGATGAAGATAAAACTATTATTAAAGACTTTAGTGCTAAAGTAAAACCTGGACAAAAAGTTGCAATAGTTGGTCCTACTGGAGCAGGTAAAACAACAATGGTTAATTTACTTATGAAATTCTATGAAATTAATTCAGGTGATATTACTATAGATGGTGTATCTATTAATGAATTAACTAGAGAAAATATTCATGAACTTTTTTGTATGGTACTTCAAGATACTTGGTTATTTGAAGGTACAGTTAGAGATAATATTAGATATAATAATCTAAAAGTAACTGACGAAGAAATAATGAAAGTATGTAAGATAGTAGGGGTAGACCACTTTATTAAATCTTTACCTCATGGATTAGACTCTATGATAGAAGATAATGAAGCAATATCATCTGGTCAAAAACAATTATTTACTATTGCTAGAGGTATGATAGAAGATTCACCATTCTTAATACTAGATGAAGCTACATCTAACGTAGATACTAGAACTGAAGAACTAGTTCAAAAAGCAATGGATAAATTAACTGTAGGTAGAACTTCATTTATAATAGCTCATAGATTATCTACTATTAAAAATGCTGATTTAATACTAGTTATGAAAGATGGAAATATAGTAGAAACAGGTAATCATAAAGAATTAATGAAGCAAAATGGATTCTATGCAGAACTATATAATTCACAATTTGAAAAAATAAGTTAAAAAGAGAAAATTATTTCTCTTTTTTTTATTTTATGTTATAATTTATAGTGTATATAATAGGAGTTGGAATATGAAAAAGATATTAAGTAGTATTAAAGATTTTTTAGTTAAACACAAATTAATTGTTTTAATCACTTTAGGTGTAATACTTGTTTTAATTGCTTTATTAGTTATACTAAATAGATCTAGTGTAGATAAAGTAAAAAGTGTTAGAAAAGTATTATCTAATCGTTATTACAAGATTGAATGTATGAGTGATGATTGTGAATATATTATTGCTTATAAGGGAGATTTAATTGGTAAAACTAAGATTAAAATTTTAAATTCTAAAGGTAAAAAAGTAGCAGCTTATACTGAAAAGTTAAACTTAGATAAATTAACTATTAGAAATATAACTGCTGTTAATAAGAATTATATTATTTTTGATAAAGCTGATGCTGCCAATAATAAATCTGCAGGTTATGCAATAGCTAAAACTAATGGCAAAGAAATATATAGTACTGATAATAAATTAATTGCTTTAAATGATAATTTAATAAGCGAAAAATTAGAAGAATCTTATAATATTTTAAATAAAAATGGTAAAGTATTATTTACTAATGTTAAAGATATTAAAGGTTATAATGATAATAAGATTTTATCTGCTACTGTTAAGAATGAAGACTATATTATAAATGAAAAAGGTGAGTTAATTCTTAATGGATATAGTATTGTTAAAGGAGTTAAAGATGAAGAAGATAATACTCTTTATTTAATTCTTCAAGATTCAGGTAAAAATGCTTATTATTACTATGATATTAAAGATAATAAGATAGTAGGAGATGCATTTAATAGTTATACAAATGGGTCTAATATAGGTGAATTAATTGTTACTAAGAAAAATAATAATGACTATATTAAATATATTTTAAAAGCTAATGGTAAAACTGTTAAATTAAGTAATGTATCCTATGATGATTTAAAGTCTATAGATACAAATAAATATACTATTGTATATGATAGTTATATTATAAAAGAACAAAGTGCTGTTTTAGTTAGTACTAAAGGTGATAATAAGTTTGGTATTTATAACTTAAAAACTAATAAATTTACTAAATTATTTGATGGAAGTGCTAGTTCATTAAATAAATTATTATCTAACGAAAAAGCTCTATTTGTAGGAGTAAATTATAACTCTGAAGATAGTAATACTATGTATGTTTATGACTTAGTTAATGATAAAAAAGTTTATGAATTAACTAGTAAGGATTTTAGTATTCAATATTATACTAACTATGGTGATTATAATGTTGTTAGATACTCATCATCTTCATCTGAAGACTATAAGGGTAAATATGCTGTATATGACAAGAATAATAAAGAAATCTATAGATCTGATAACCAAATTGTTGTTGTTGATAAAGACTATGTATTTGGTAAAGAACCATCAAATAGTCAATTAATTCTATTTAATGCTAAGAAAAATAAAGTAATAAATACTGAAGATACTTTAGCTTCTAGAGTAACTATTGGTAAATCATATTTCTATAAATTTAGTGATAGTGAAAAGACATATTTATATAACTGTAAAGGTGAAAAATTAAAAACAATTAATATGTCAACTGTATCATTTATTTACAGTACAGATACTATTATTTACATTTACAATAATAAAGTATATATTGTAAACCCAACAGATAATAGAACTACAACATATAAATTAAAAGTAAATGAAAGATTAAATGCTAATGATGGTGATTTATTAGCGCCTTATAAAAATACTTTATATATTAATAATCCTGTAAATAACTATTCTAAAGTAGTAAGTGTTAATGGATTTAGACTTAGAAAAATGAGAAAATCTACTATAGAATCAGTAAATTATAATAAAAAATCTAAGAATGTAATTATAGTTACAAAGAAGGTTAAGAAGAATAATAATTTATATGGATTATATATAGGAAAATAGGCTAAAAAGCCTATTTTTTTTATTGTAAAAATACCTTAAAAATGATACAATTATTATAAGTATAATGGATGGTGAATAGTATGAAAGATACACTAAAAAAATTAAGTAGGAAAAAGGTAATAATATCAACAATATTAGTAATATTGTTTGTCTTAATGATTGGTTTAATTTCGGTAATAAAACCTGTTAATAAAACTATTAAAATTTCTAAAGTGTTAACTAATACTAAAACTCTATCAGCATCTGTTATAGATGGTGTACAAGAGGGAGTATCATCTAATAACTATGATGAGATAAAATATCAAATCAGAGTTAATAAAGATTCTAGTGATACTGCTATTGTTACGGCTACTTTAACAAATGAAGAAAATAAGTATGCTAGATTTAAAGGAAACAAAGAAGGAGTAGTAACAAATAATGGTAAAGAAATTACTATTACTACTACAAAGAGTAATATAACAATTACTGTTATTGTAGAAAATGCTCCATATGGTGTAACTATTAATCCAAAAATTAACATAAACAGTGAAGATACAGCTAATTCAAAAATAAATGTTGATCCAGTAACTATTACTGGTAAATCAGTTGAAGGTCAAGTAACTGATGATAATGGAACAATATTTAGTGGTATAGAGCTAGTTCTAACTAAGAATGGTAATGAAGTAAAAAGAACTTATACTAAAGAAGATGGTAAATATACATTTAGTTTAGGTAATTTAGAAAATTATGAAGTTAAACTTGCAGAAACTAAATATAAACTTGTCAGATATACTGATGAAACTACTGATCAAAATAGAAAAGTATTAAATGTAGTTATCAAAGAAGTTGAACCATTTACTTTAAATATTAAAAAGACTATTAGTAAACTTGATTTAGTAGTTAATGGTAAAAAAGAAACATTTGATTATGATGATGAAACTAGAGTAATTAGAGTAATTAGAAATGCTAAAACAATTGAAGGTTCTATTTATTATAATATTGCAATTAAAAACGAAGGTGAAGTAAGAGGGACTGTAGCAGTTCTAAAAGATGTACTTCCAGATGGTTTATCATTTGATGAAAGTAAAAACCCAGGATGGACAAAAGAAGACAATTATTTATTCTATTCTCCAATAGAAGGAACTGAATTAGAAGCATTTGAAAAAACTAGTGCAAAGCTAGTTCTTGATATTGCAAAAACAGATGAAGCTAAAAGTTATATCAATAAAGCAATAGCAGCAGGAGATGATTATAAATACATAGTTTATTATTTAAACGGAAGTGTTTATAAAGAAGAATATGTAATCAATTCTGAAAAGATTGAAAACATTGATCCACATGTAGAAAACTTTGCTGGATGGTATACAGATAGAAATTATACTAATAAATATGATTTTGATAAGACTGTTACTAAAGATATTGCATTATATGGAAAGATTGATAACAATAAGTTTAATGTTACATTTATTGATAAGAATCCAAATAATGATGCGCAAACTATTTTAGATATTATAGAAGTTAATGAAGGTGATTCAGTAGATTTAGTAGATCATCCTGAATACAATGGTTATACATTTAAGTGTTTTACTATGTATGATTCTTGTTATGATGATGAACCTATAATAGGAGATACAGAACTATATACTTCATATCAAGTTAATAACTATGAAATTGAATATAACTTAGATGATGGATCTGTAAATCCTACTAACCCAACAAGTTATACAGTTAGAGATACATTTACTTTAAATAATCCTACAAAAGAAG
>CAMYZQ010000007.1 GCA_947303895.1 uncultured Bacillota bacterium
TTTAGAAACTAACTTAAAAATAGATAATGGTGATTATAATAAGTATCTAGATGAATTAAAGAAGAATGAAATCAAAGAAAGTAGATTAGATGTTAAACTTGATACTTTACTTACTAACTTAGAAAATGATTATACAATTACTTATGAAAAAGCTAAATCTGAATACATCCTAGAAATGGATGAAGATGAAGCTAGAAAGAAAGTTAATAAGTTAAAGAGTGAAATTAGATCACTTGGAGATGTTAATGTTTCATCTATCGAAGAATATGAAGAAGTTAATAATAGATATACATTCTTAAATACTCAAAGAGAAGATTTATTAAAAGCAGAAGAGATGCTTTTAGATATTATTAAACAAATGGATGAAGTAATGAAAGAAAAATTCAAAGAAACATTTGCTTTAGTACAAGAATCATTCTCTAAGACATTTAAAGAGTTATTTAATGGTGGAGATGCTTCATTATCATTAACAGATCCATCTGATATATTAAATACTGGAGTAGAAATTAAAGCATTACCTCCAGGAAAGAAATTACAACATATTTCTTTATTATCTGGTGGTGAAAAGACTTTAACTGCTATAGCATTATTATTCTCAATACTTAAGATTAGACCAGTTCCATTTGCTATTCTAGACGAAGTAGAAGCTGCCCTAGATGAAGTTAACGTAGATAACTTTGGTAGATACTTAAGTACATTAAAGAATAAGACACAATTTATTGTTATAACACACAAGAAAAAAACTATGGAATATGCTGATGTATTATATGGTATAACAATGCAAGAATCTGGTGTTTCTAAACTAGTTTCTGTTAAATTAGAAGACATTAAAAAATAAGACGTTTTTTGACATAAAACGTCTTTTATGTTAATATAATGGCACTAAAAAAAGGAGGGGATGTTATGAATTATTTTCCATATTCTGGTAGTCTAGAAGATATTGATGAACGTATTGCAAAACAAAATAAAGAAAATCCTGAATATAGATTTTTTACAGATGTTGAAACCTCTGTAGATTCTATTCTTGATGAAAATGCAGATATTAAAGAAGAATATAGATTATTATTTTATAGTTTCTTTGCTAGAGACTACGAAAAAAGACATAAAGAACCTCCATATAGTATTAATGAAGGAAAAATAATTAGAGAATTTGAAGAATGGTTAAAAAAACAAGCTTTATTAACAGAGGCTTATGCTAAATGTTTAAGTAGGTTAAACTATGCTCCAAGAAAATTACCTTCTGAAGGAAGTTCATATATTGAGTTATATAAAGGGGATTATGATACACTTAAAAAAGCATTTCATGAACATATAACTGTTTATTCTAACTATGCAACTACAATAGACCCAATTAAAGCTAAAGATTATTCATTAAGTAATAATGATATGCATGTTATAAAAAAAGTTCCTGTTATAAAAAGAGATATTGCTGGTAAAACAGTTTATTTACCATTTTCTCCATTTAAAGTAAATATGGTTTATGTTCATAATCCATATTCTAAAGTTGAAGAAAATAGAATTAGAAGTCTTCTTCAAAACGATGATTTAAATGTTGTATATGGAATATTTGGTTTAACAACTGATCCTGAATTAGAATACAAATTAAATCAATTAGATGAATTATTTAAAGAATTATTGAGTCATAACCAAAGAACTAATAAGTTTTTTAGTGATATAGTAGATGATAGAAAAGATATTGGTGATTATAAAATAGGTTTAATATATAAACCAAGAAAAATAAAAGAGACTGATTAGTCTCTTTTTTCTTTATATAATTTAACTATTTCCGATGCTGAGTTAGAGTATGCTCTAAATAGTCCTCCAGCTCCTAATTTAATACCACCAAAGTATCTAACTACTACTATTAATACATTATTTAGATCATTCTTTTCAAGAACGTTAAATATAGGCATTCCTGCAGTTCCTTTTGGTTCACCATCATCATTTATTTTACCAGTATTATTTATTTTATAAACATAAACTACATGTTTAGCTTTCTTATGTTCTTCTTTAATAGATTTAATAATATCATTTACTTTAGATTCATCATCTAGTTCATATAGATATGTAATAAATCTGGATTTTTTTATTTCAATTTCATTAGTAATCATAGTTATCACCAATTAAATTATACAATAAAAAGTATGTATGTTATAATATTTTTGGTGAAAGAGATGCAAAATATTGAAAAGATTAAACAAAAACTTGCATTATTACCATTAAAACCTGGTTGTTATCTTATGAAAGATGAAACTGGTAAAGTTATTTATGTTGGTAAAGCTAAAAAGCTTAAAAATAGGGTAAGTAGCTATTTTAATGGTACAAAATATGGTAAGACTAAGATTTTAGTTAGTAATATCCATGATTTTGAATATATATTAACTTCTTCTGAGAAAGAAGCTCTTTTGCTTGAAATAAATCTAATTAAAAAATATGATCCAAAATATAATATTATTTTTAGAGATGATAAACAATATCCATATATTGCTTTAGAGTATTCTAAATATCCTAAATTATCTGTACTAAGACCAAGTAAAAAATATAAGAACAAAAATATTAAATTATTTGGTCCATATCCTAATAGTGGATATGCTAAAAAGATAGTAGAGGTTCTAAATAGAATATATCCTCTTCAAAAGTGTAAGAACTTTAAGAGTGATGTATGTCTTTATTATCATATAGGGGAATGTCTTGGTTATTGTAAACTAGATATACCTAAAGAAGTAACAGATAATATAGCAAACGAAATAACTAACTTTCTTAATGGTGATTTTGATTTGGTAATAGATAAATTAACTAGAAAGATGAATGCTTATTCTGAAAGAATGGATTATGAAAATGCTAAAGATATAAAAGAATTAATAGATTATCTAAAAGTAGTATTATCTAAACAAAAAATAGATTTAAATGATAAAGTTAATAGAGATATATTTAATTACTTTGTAAAAGATGATTTTATATCTATTCAAATACTTCATTATAGAAATGGTAACTTAGTAGAAAGAAAGAGTAATATATACGAAGTAAATGATGATTCAGTTAACTCATTTATGGAATATATTATTTCATTCTATGAAGATAATACTCTTCCAAAAGAAATATTTGTTCCAGAGGGAATAGATACTGAATTACTTAGTGAAACTCTTGATGTTAAAGTAATTAATCCTCAAAAGGGAACTAAGAAAAAACTGTTAGATATGGCTTATGAGAATGCAAAAATAGGTTTACTTGAAAAAGAAGAATTAGTTAAAAGAAATATTTCTTTAACTATAAAAGCTAATGAAGAATTAAGTACTCTTATAGGTAAAACAATTCATAGAATTGAGTCATTTGATAACTCTCATTTATTTGGAGATGCTTCAGTATCTGCAATGGTAGTTTATATTGATGGTAAAAAATGTCCTAAAGAATATAGAAAATATAAGATTAAATCTGGTTCTAAAGATGATTTCCATCAAATGCAAGAAGTACTTGAAAGAAGATATTCTAGAGTTATAACAGATAATCTAGTTAAACCCGATTTAATACTTGTAGATGGTGGTATCATTCAAGTACATGCTGCTGAAGAAATTCTAGATAACTTAGGTCTAGATATATTAGCTCTTGGTATGAGGAAGAATGATAAACATAAGATATGTGCTTTAGTTGATACTAATGGTGTTAGTTATGAAATAGAAAAGAATAGTAATATATTCCATTTACTTGAAAATATATCTGAAGAAGTTCATAGATTTGTTATATCATTTCATAGAGATCTTAGATCTAAGGGTTCTTTATCATCAATACTAGATAATATAGAAGATGTAGGAACTAAAAGAAGAAATCTTCTTATTAAAAAATATAAAACTGTTAATAAGATTAAAGAAGCTCCTATAGAAGAACTAGAAGAATTAATAGGTAAAAAAACTGCTAAAAATGTTAAAGATGCATTAAAAGAAAACTAGTAATAGTTTTCTTTTTTTGTTATAATCATATTAGGTGATAATAATGCATAAGATAAATGTAATGAATGATGACTTAGTTAATAAAATTGCCGCTGGAGAAGTAATTGAAAAATGTGCTTCTGTTGTAAAAGAATTAGTAGAAAACAGTATAGATGCTGGTTCTACTGATATTAAAATAGATTTATTAGAATCAGGAACTAAAGAAATAAGAGTAACTGATAATGGTTCTGGTATGAATGAAGAAGATGCTTATATTTGTTTTACTCCTCATGCTACTAGTAAGATATATGATGAAGATGATTTATATAATATAAATACTCTTGGATTTAGAGGTGAAGCTCTTCCATCTATAGCGTCTGTTTCTAAAGTTAATATTAAAACTTGTGATGGAAAAGAAGGTATTTCATTTGATTTAATTAATATTGAAATAAAAAACAAAGAATCTTATTTAAGAAAAGGAACTATTATTACAGTAGATGATCTATTTTATAATACTCCTGCTAGAAGAAAATACCTTTCATCACTTCCTTCAGAACTTAGTTCAATAGTAGGTCTAATTAATAGATTATCACTATCACATCCAAATATAAGATTTACTTTAACTAATGATAAAAAAGAAATACTTAAAACTAGTGGTTCTGGTAATTTACTTAAAACTATTAATGAGGTATATGGTAATACGGTTGCTAAAAAGATGATTGAAATAAACTGTGAATCAGATGATTATGAAGTATCTGGATATATTTCTAAACCAGATGAAAATAGATCAAATAAAAATCATATGATTACTATGGTTAATGGTAGAGTAGTTAAGAATAATGATTTACTTAGATGTATTAATGATAGTTATCATAAATATAAACCTGATGGTAAGTATCCAATAGTTATATTAAATATAAATGTAGATCCTAGTTTAATTGATGTTAATATTCATCCATCTAAGCATGATATTAAGTTTAGTAAAATGGATGAATTAAAAGAATTAATATCAAGTAATATAGAAAAGTTATTAGATAATAATTTCTTAGGAGTAGATATATCTACTAAAGAAGTTAAGATAACTAATATAGTTAGTGAAATAGAAGTTAGTACCCCTGAAGTAAAAGAATTAGTAATGGATTTCTCAGAGGTATCTATAAAAGAAGATGAAACTCCATATGAATATCAGGATACTTCAGTAGATGAAGTTCAAATTGAAGAAGAAGTAAAACCATTTCCAAAGTTATTTGTTATTGGACAAGTACTTGGAACATATATAGTTTGTCATAATGAAAAAGGTATGTATTTAATAGATCAACATGCTGCTGAAGAAAGAGTTAATTATGAAAAGTATAAGAAATATATGACAGACTTTAATGGTGATACAATAGATATGTTATTTCCAATAGTTTTAGAGTATCCTAAAGATGAATATATGACTATTAAAGAAAAGATAGACATAATTAGAAATATTGGAATTAATATAGAAGAATTTGGAGATAATACATATATTATTAAATCTCATCCAACTTGGTTTAAAGAAGGAATAGAAGAAGAATTTATAAGAGAAATAATAGATAAGATATTATTTGAAGGTAAAAACTTTGATTTAGAAAGATTTAATGATAGTATTAGTGCTTCACTTGCATGTCATGCTTCTGTTAAAGCAAATACTCCATTATCAATAGAAGAAATGGAAAACATTATAGAAAAATTATCTAAATGTAAGAATCCATATAACTGTGCTCATGGTAGACCATCAATTATTCATTATTCTACATATGAGCTTGAAAAATTATTTAAGAGGGTGATGTAAATGAAAAAATTAGTTGTAGGAAACTGGAAACAAAATAATATTAATATTGATTATAAGGAATATGTTGAAAAATTAGAAAAGGTAGAAGATAAGGAAGTAGTTATTGTTCCTCCTTATGTATATTTACCATTAATAGAAACTAATAATGTTAAATTAGGTGCTCAAGATGTATCTATATTTAATGGTGGATCTAATACTGGTGAAATATCTTGTGATATGTTAAAAGAATTTAATTGTGAATATGTTATTATTGGTCACAATGAAAGAAGAACTAAATTAAATGAATCTAATGAGTATATTAATAAGAAAGTATTAAATGCATTAGAACAAGGTTTAAAAGTAATACTTTGTATTACATGCATAGAAGAATTAGTAGAAAGTATTAAAGATGTTACTAACTTTGATAATCTATTAATTGCTTTTGAACCAAAAGAATTTATTGGTAAATCTGAAACTATATCTAGAGAAGGTTTAATAGATTTTATTGGGGAAATCAATAAAGTAACTGAAAAGAAATGTCCAATACTTTATGGTGGTGGAATAAAAGCTGATAATATTACTAATTTATCTAATATAGATGGATTAGATGGATTATTAGTTGGTAAAGCTTCTCTTGACATAGATGCATTTCTTAATATAATAATTAACTGGTGATTAAATTGATTATTGTTATTGCTGGTCCTACTGGAGTAGGTAAAACAAAATTAAGTATAGAACTAGCTAAGAAATATAATGCAGAAATTATTAATGCTGATTCAGTACAAGTATATAAAGATATTGATATAGCATCTGCTAAAGCAACTGAAGAAGAAAAAGAAGGAATACCTCATCATTTATTAGACATAGTTCCATATGATAAAACATATACTGTATATGATTATCAAAGAGATGGTAGAAAAATCCTTGACGAGTTATTAAATCAAAACAAGAATGTAATAATTGTCGGTGGAACTGGTCTATATATAAAAGCTTTACTATATGATTATAGATTTATAACTGAAGATGAAGAAGAACTTGAGTTATCTGATGAAGAATTACTTGATGAAATATACAAACTTGATCCTGATTCAGATGTAGATATCAATAATAGTAGAAGAATAGTTAGAGAGTATGCTAATCTTAAAAGTGGTGTAGATAATACTTTGGGAGATAATCTATTATACGATAATGTGTACTTTATAGGACTTACAACAGATAGAGATACTTTATATGATAGAATCAATAAAAGAGTAGATATAATGGTGGGGAATGGTCTTATAGAGGAAGCTAAGAAATTCTATAACTTAGATAGAAATACTAAATCTATGAAGACCGTTATTGGTTATAAAGAACTATTTGAATACTTTGATGGTACTCTATCACTTGATGAAGCATTAGATTTAATTAAGCAAAGAAGTAGAAAGTATGCTAAAAGACAATACACATTCTTTAATAATAAAATGAATATTAAATGGTTTGATGTAGATTTTAGTAACTTTGATAATACAATTAATGAAGTAGAAGAGTATATAAAAAGCAATGATTAATTCATTGCTTTTTTTATTTTACAAAATCATATATTGTTTCATCAAAATAATGTTTACCATCATTTTTTTCTTTTAATTCGTCTGTTGTTATTAAGAAATAATCATGTATTGTTAACTCAGTTCCATTTGAATATATTGGATCATCCCAAGTTAAATCTATGTGATACCATGTATTATTTAATTTAACTAAATTCCATACATGTTCATCATTAGTTATTTTTACATTTTCTAAATCTAATTTATCTAAGAAGAATGCAAGTGTATCTGCATATGCATCACATACTGCCATGCCTTCAAATAGGGCTCCAATAGCAGAATTAGAATTATATTTGGATTCTCCAGTTTCTGCTCTTACAGAATCATATGTATTATGATCTGCTATATAATCATGAAATACCTTTATTTTATCTTTAATATCAGAATAATTATTAATTCTAAGAGCTACTATTAATCTATCTATTTCTTTATCTATTTTTTCTAGTTCTTCATCTGTATATTTCTTTTCTACATTTAAAGTAATATTCTTATCTGTTGTATAAGATGTTTTAATAGATTTAAATGAATTCTTTGGATTAACTAATTGGTTATAAGTACTTAATACTTCTTGATCTATTCTATCTATATCTGATAAACAATTATAATTATGACTACATTTAAATGAATATATATCATAACCATTATTTAATACAGTATAGAACATAGAATATAATTCTTCTTTATTATTAACGTGATCTCTATCAATAATTGATAGGTTACTACTATAATTTTCTTTGGTATTTTCTTTAACATAATATAATTCATTATTAACAATTTTATATTCATAATTATCTATTAAACTATAAATTGATTTATGAGTTCCTATATAACTAAATGATATAAATATTAAAACAAACTCTAATGGGATTAATATTCTTTTCATATTTTACCTCTATAAGAATTATAGCATAAAAAAAATATCTTATTAAAAGATATTATTTATTTAATTTAGAGTTTACACGTGATTTTTCTCTAGCTGCTTTATTTTTAGTTATTATATTTTTAGAAGCTGCCTTATCAATTCTTCTATTAGCTTCGTTTACAGTTGCTTCAGTTGGGTTAGCTAATGCCTTTTTAATAGCAGACTTCATTCTTGATTTAATTGGAACGTTTTCTTCACTTTGTCTTTCTGTAACTAAAATTCTTTTTTTAGCACTTTTAATATTTGCCATGATTTCACCTCCGATTGGTTGTTTGACTTTTATAATTTTAACAAATAATGTAGAAAAATGCAATAAAAACCTTAAAAAATATAGTATAATATTTTTAGGTGAAAAAAATGAATCAAGAGAAAATTAGAAACTTTGCGATAATTGCTCACATAGATCATGGTAAAAGTACTTTAGCAGATAGAATACTTGAACTTAGTGGTAATGTTTCTAAAAGAGAAATGACAGATCAAATCTTAGATAATATGGAACTTGAAAAAGAAAGAGGAATTACCATTAAGATGAATGCTGTTAGATTAAATTATAAGGGTTATGAATTTAATTTAATAGATACACCAGGGCATGTAGACTTTTCTTATGAAGTTTCAAGATCATTAGCTGCTTGTGAAGGAGCTATTTTACTTGTGGATGCAACTCAAGGAATAGAAGCTCAAACTCTAGCTAATTATTATCTTGCATTAGAAAATGATTTAGAGATTATACCTGTTATTAATAAGATTGATTTACCAAATGCAGATCCTGAAAAGGTTACTTTAGAGTTAATTAATACATTTGGTTTTAAAAGAGATGAAATAATACTTACTTCTGGTAAAACAGGAGAGGGTGTAGATAAATTATTAGATGCTGTTATAGAGAAGATTCCTGCTCCAAAAGGAAATAATAATGGAAAACTTAAAGCATTAATATTTGACTCCGTATTTGATAGTTACAAAGGTGTTATTGTACATGTAAGAATAGTTGATGGTAAATTAACTAATAAAAGTAAAATTAGATTCATGTCTAATAATTCTAGTTATGATATTACTGAACTTGGATATACTACACCTAAAATAGTAAATGTTAGTGAACTTAATGCAGGAGACGTAGGTTATTTATGTGCATCTATTAAAACAATATCTGATATTAAAATAGGTGATACTATTACTTTAGATAATGATCCTTGTGATGAACCATTAAAGGGTTATTCTGAAGTAAAACCAATGGTATATTCTGGAATATTTCCAGTTGAAACTAGAGAGTATGATCTTCTTAAAGACGCTTTAGAAAAATTAGCTATTAATGACGCATCTTTAACATTTACTCCAGAAACATCTAAAGCGTTAGGTTTTGGATTTAGATGTGGTTTCTTAGGCCTTCTTCATATGGATATCATTAAAGAAAGATTACAAAGAGAATTTAATTTAAATATTATTTTAACAGCTCCTTCAGTTATATATAATGTTTATTTAACTAATGGAGATATGGTTAGTATTTCTAATCCAAGTGATATGCCTCCAATGGAGAGACTATCTTATATAGAAGAACCATATATTAAAACAAATATATTTACTCCAACAGATTATATAGGTCCAATAATGGAACTATGTGAAAATAAAAGAGGTACATTTGTTAATATGGAATATATTAATGAAACAAGAGTAAATATTCATTATGAATTACCATTATCTGAAATCATGTACGATTTCTTTGATAAATTAAAAAGCGCAACAAAAGGGTATGCGTCTTTTGATTATGAATTAATAGGTTATAGAGTTAATAAACTTGTTAAAATGGATATACTTTTAAATGGTGAAAAAGTAGATGCTTTATCTATGATTGTACATAAAGATTTTGCTTATAATATTGGTAAAAACATGGTTAATAAACTTAGAGAAATTATTCCAAGACAAATGTTTGAAGTTCCTGTGCAAGCATTCATTAATAATAAAGCTATTGCTAGAGAAACTATCAAACCACTTAGAAAGAATGTACTTGCTAAATGTTATGGTGGTGATATAACTCGTAAGAGAAAACTTCTTGAAAAGCAAAAAGAAGGTAAAAAGAAGATGAAGATGATTGGATCCGTAGAAGTTCCGCCAGAGGCATTTCTAGAAATACTAGATTTAAGGAAGTGATATAGATGGCAAATATTTATGAAGAATTTAATACTATTTTACCTAGAATTATTTCTGATTTAAATAATATGCAAGAACAAATAAAGCTTGACGCAAAAGAATTAAGGGATGAAGTAAATAGTAAAGAAAAGAGAGTTGTTGAAGTTGATGCAGGTGATTTGACACCAGAGCAGGCAAAGGAATATGCTAAATTAGAAGAAGACATTAATGATTTTGAAAAACTTGTCACTTCTGCTACTGCTTTTTTAAATGTATGTATATCACAAAAAGAAATAATAAAAAAAATTTACGATTTTAATCCTTTGTCTAGTGATTCTCAAGAATTTATTAATTTAATAGATAGTTTATTATCTCCTGATGTTGACGAAGATGCCTATAATACTGTTAAAAGTATGGGAACTAAGGTTGGAGTTAAATATCGTATCCTTAGCAATGAAATGTCAAGAGTTGATAAATTATATACAGCTGCTATAAATATTAGTAGTAATAATTTAAATTCTAATAATACAGATTATTTGGGAGACAAAGTAAACATTATAGGATTAATTAAATTTGCTTTAGGTTCAAAGAATTATGCGTTTTTTGAAAGATATTATGATATAAACATTGATTATCTAAATGAAGTAATAAAAAGAACTAAAAAAGAAATAGCAGATGCTGGTAATAGATTAAGTGAAATAGAATCTGCTTTATCTAAAAAAGTTAGGGATGAAATAATTGATGACTTGCAAGGAAAGAAAGATAGTATAGCACTAAGAATTCAAAAACTCGAAAATATTTCTAGACTTGCAAATGAATATGATGAAAAAGGTGATCAAGAAACATTATTGCCTTTTCTAGATGCTCTACTTGATCTAGATTTAATTTCATCTAGAGAATATAAATTAATTGCCTATGAGGAAAAAGAAGAAAAGCCTGTTGAAAAAACTCCTATTGAAGAAAAAGAGGAAATTCAAGTTAAAAAAGAAATTATGCCTTTAGATGGTGAATACTTTGCCAGACCTGAAACACAATTTATAATGTGTTTTGTAGGCGATGATGGTGATGATATTTATTATGATTTATATGAATATTTAGAAAAACAAGATAGATTACTTGCAGAAAAAGAATTGATAGATACATTTAATGGATTATATTTAGATAAAAATTATCTAAGTAAACTTGGAAAAAAACCTCTTGATTTTTACGGCAATGATAAAACTGTTGCCTTAGTAGAACCACCATTGAATTTTGATTATAAAAGATTAGGAACACATCATGATTCGTTTAGAATGCATGCGATTACTAGATATTCTCATTTGTTAACAGAATTAGGTTTTGGCTCTGGTAATATAATTTTATTTGGAGCTGCAGGTAAAAATAAAGATGATAAAACTAAATCAGAAACTTATCAAAGAATGGGGAAAAGATGTATAGCTGCTCTTAGTCAAATTGGAGAACATATATTAACTAACAGTCTAGATAATATAGAACATATTACTAGAAGATATATTCCAAGAAGCTTGTTAAGTCCAAATGATATTGAAAAAGATAATAATCATCAGTTTGCTGGCAAACATAAAGAAACAGGTTTGGATAGAAAAAAAGGAGATTATTTCTTATATGATGTTTTAGATGATGAATCCAAGCAAAAAGTTTATAATTATTTACATGATTATTTTGAAATGCAAACTACAAAAATGTTTGAAATAATAAAAGATTATGAAAATAACAAAAATAAATCTTATGAATAATTAAGATATAATATTTAAGAAAGGAGCTGTGAAACATGGAAGCAGAATTAAAAGAGAAAAAACATCCTGATGAGATACAAAGAGTAATTGCATTAGGACAAGTTTCGGGTAAAGAATATGATTATGAATATGTTTTACCTACATTAGATGTTATTAAAAGAAGAATTGAAACTTTTCTAGAAACTCATAAAGAAATTGCAACTATTTTTAAATCTGTTGCTACTTCTAAACTTGGTAAGGGAATAGACATTATACAAATAGGACATGGACCAAAAGAATTATATGTTGTTGGTGGCACACATAGTAATGAAATAATAGCGGTAGATGTTGTTTCACAATTCCTAAATTCATTTGATAAAGAATTTGATAAATCTTTATTAGATGAAGTAACTATTAATGTTATTCCAATACAAAATCCTGAAGGATATCTAGTATTAGATGCATTAATGAATGAAATAGATGATTATATACGTAGAAACGATAAGATTAATTTACAAGGTTTTTGCTACGACTATTATATAAATTATAGAACTGATTCTCTTGTGTATTTATCATTCAAAGAAATGAATAAATTTCTAGGTAGTGAAGATTTTATTAATCAATTTAGAAATTTTATAATGAATAATACAATATATAAAAGATTACATGAAAAACAAATAGTAGTTGATGGTAAAAAAGTTGGTAATAGTGTATTTCCTGTTATGAATAGAGAACTTGGTTATGCTAATCCAAAAGATGGAGATACTATGATGATGACATTTGATGAAAGACTTCTTAGTATTGATCCAAGTTTACCATTAAAAGATTATTTAAAAGAAGTTAGAAATGTTATTACAGATACAAAAGAAAAAGTGGATTCTAATGATCAATATAATATAGGATTTATAAAATACTTAGATCTATTATTTGATGCACTTCTTACAGTTCCACTAAAACCTGTTGAATTAGAAAATATTCCGAAAAGTCATCATGATATGCTTAAAGATGCATCGTTAAATGCACATTTAACAATAAAAGATGAACTTGATAATGCTAAAAAAATATTACCTGGATTAAAAGTTGCTATTAATAATAGTATATTAATGACTTGTACTAAGGATCAAGTTAGTTCTATTATTACAGAATATGCTGCTAATATTAATAATGGAGTTAACTTAAACGGTAATAGTGTATATAGCCCAGGTATAGAAAAAGAAATTAAAGAAGAAAAAGACTATAGTAAGAATGCTTCAATAGCTAATCTTAGAAATTATTATAGATTAAGTCCTCTTGGTAGTTCTGTTTCAAGAGGAATGGAATGGGTTGCTAGAACATCAACTCTTACTGAAGAAAATATGGTCTATGAAAATGAAAACCAAATGTTATTAGATGTTTTATCTGATTCTATGAATAATGGTATTTATGGTGGTCTTATTTTATGCCATGGTACTGGTGGTGAATTTTACTATAAACCAAATGCAGAATTATCCGGAGAAAACTATTCAAGTTTTGTTGAATATAATGATAAATTATCTACATCTATGCAAGATGCAGTAGATGATATAGTTAAGGACTTAGATCCAGATAGAGCTAATACTCTTATGGAAACTGGTAAACATTATTATAGAAAAAGAGATGACGATGATAATACAGGTTTTGGAGATTACTTAAGAGCTAAATATCCTGGAGTTATATTATTTGAAAATTCTGTAATGGGTGGTAATCCATTTGGACCTTATGGTGATATAAATAACTATGTAAGAACTGTTGCAGGTTTTAACGCTGCAATAGAAAGTGCTTGTAAGACACTTGCTCTTACTAATAAAAATAATTATGGAGGAAAAAATTCTCTATAGAAGGAGGTATTATGATTAAATCTTGTTATATACATATACCTTTTTGTAAGAAAATATGTTCTTACTGTGATTTTTGTAAGATTTATTATAATGAAATTTATATAAATAAGTATTTAGATGCTTTAGAAAAAGAAATAGATACTTATTATAAAGGTGAATTATTAGATACATTATATATAGGAGGAGGGACACCTTCTTCTTTATCTTTAGATGAATTAAATAGATTATTTAATATCTTAAAAAAGTTAAATACTAGTGATAAATTAGAATTTACTATTGAGTGTAATATAGAAGATATTACAGAAGATAAATTAAAACTATTTAAAGATAATTGTATTAATAGAATTAGTATAGGTATTGAATCCTTTAATGAAGATAATCTTAAGTTTATGAATAGGCCTAGTATTAATTTAGATAAGCTTAATTTAGCTAAGAAATATTTTGATAATATTAATATAGATCTAATATATGCTTTGCCTAATGAAACTTTAGAAATACTTAATAGTGATCTAGATAAAGTATTAGAGTTTAACCCTAAACATATTTCTATTTACTCATTAATAATAGAAAATAACACTATGATTAGAGATTTAGAACCTATTGATGATGAATTAGACTATGAAATGTATAAACTAATATGTGATAGATTATCAAATTATCATCATTATGAAATTAGTAATTTTGCTATTCCTGGTTATGAATCTAAGCATAATTTAACATATTGGAATAATGATGAATATTATGGTTTTGGTATGGGTGCATCGGGTTATACAAATAATATTCGTTATACAAATACAAAAAGTATTAATCATTATATTAAAAATGAATTTAATAGAGTAGAGGAACATCTTAATTCTTTAGATAAAGAAAAATATGAATTAATAATGGGCTTTAGAAAATTATCTGGTATTAATCTTAATATTTATAAAGAAAAATATAATAAAGATTTATTGGATAATGAAATAATTAATAAATTATTAAGTGAAAATAAACTTTAAATTAAAAATAATAATATATTTATAAATAAAGATTATATTTATTTACAAAATGAAATATTATTAGAATTGATATAATTAATAATTTATAGTATAATTAAAACAAGAATAGAGGGTGATATATTATGAATCAAGATAATTTAAGTGACAATAATATGTCACTACCATTTGAAAAGATTGATACTTCTAATGAAGATATTGAAGTTTTAAAAGATCCTAGAAGAAATCCAATAGAAGTTATTGGAGATGCAGAAAAATCTTTAAATAATAAAGTGGATTCAATTAAAGAAAATATACAAAATAATGATATATATGAGACATCTGTTGATGTACCCATTATAAAAAATAAAGAACCTAAAAAGAAAATGGAAACAGTTTTAAAGGTTCAAATAATACTTGTTATTTTATGGGTAGTATTAACAGTTAGTATTTATTTCTTTGGTTACAAATTATTTGAACCAATAATACCAATTAGTTATTAAAATATGTAAATTAGCACTTGACTATTGACAGTGCTAATTTTTTATTTTATAATTGTAATTGTGTTAGAGGTGATGTTAGTGCTTGATACTAGAAAAGAAAATATATTAAAACTTATAGTAGAAGAATACATCAAAAATATAAGACCAGTAGGATCTAAAAGTATCTGTGATACATTAAATGTTTCGTCAGCTACTGTTAGAAATGAAATGATGGCACTAGAAAATGAAGGATACTTAGAAAAGACACATACTTCATCTGGTAGAGTTCCGTCAGAGAAAGGTTATAGATATTATGTAGATAATATTATGAAACCTAAAGATATTACTGGTGAAGATATGTTAAAACTTCAAACTATATTTAGTAATAATCAATTAGCACTTTCAAATACAATTGAAAAGAGTTTGAGTATTATTTCTGAAATGACTAACTATACTGCTGTTGTTTTAGAAAGTAAAGGTATTAATGATGAATTAAAAGAAGTATCTATTTTACCTATATCTGAAGATAAAATAGTAGCTTTAGTTATTACTTCATCAGGACATGTTGAAAATAAGACTATTGATATTAAGGATACTAATTTAGAGGACGTTAAAAAAATTGTTGAATTAATTAATAAATTAATTGTAGGAACTCCAATAAATGAGGTTTCAAGCAAATTAGAGTTTGAAATTAAGCCAATTATTGGTGAATATATAATGAACTATGAAATGGTTTATTCAGCTTTCTATAATGCCTTTAATGACTTTAGAGATAATAATCAAGAAGAAGTAATTATTAAAGGAAGAGATAAGATATTACAATTACCTGAATTTAATAATGTTAATGATATAAAGAAAGTAATATCTGCTTTAGATGAAGAAAAGATTAAACATCTTAAAGAAGAATCTGAAGATATTAATATTTATATTGGTAAAGAAAATGAACTTGATGAAAACTTATCTGTTATTAAAACAAAGATTGGCGATAGTACTTTAGCTATTGTAGGTCCAAAAAGAATGGACTATGACTTTGTTGTAGGTCTTATGGAATACATCAAGAATAATATAGAGAGGTAATCATGGAAGAAGAGAAAATAGTAGAAGAAAAAGAAACTAAGAAAGAAAAGAAAAACAAAGAAAAAGAGTTAATTGAAGCTTTAAATCTTAAAGTAAAAGAACTTGAAGATAAAAATCTTAGAATAAGTGCTGAAATGATAAATTCACTTAGAAGAAAAGATGAAGATACAGCAAGAGTTATGAAATATGCTAATGAATCTTTAATAGATGATATTTTAAATGTTGTAGATAACTTTGATAGAGCACTTAAAATAAACTCTGATAGTGAAGATGTAGTAAATTATCAAAAAGGAATGCAAATGATTTATGATAATTTAATTAGTATATTAAATAAATATGAAGTAGTAGAAATAGATGCTTTAGATAAACCATTTGATCCTACATATCATCAAGCAGTAATGACTGAAAAAGTAGATGATAAAGAATCAAATATAGTTATTGAAGTACTTCGTAAAGGATATATGTATAAAGATAAAGTTATTAGACCAGCAATGGTAAAGGTATCAGAATAATGGATCAATATAGTTTAATTGATAGAGATACATTAGAAGTATGGGAACATGCTGAAGATCATCCTAAAGTATTTATATGTGATAAAAGAATTGCTTCTTCAATTGCATTATTAAATAAAAAAGGATATAAGACTCTTGCCAGTTGTGGTGGTCATTATAGAATTGAATGGGATGGCCAAAAAGATACAATGATATATGTACTTTTTGATAAAGACTATGAATTTGATAGTATACCTGAAGGATTTACTCTTACAGATACACATTCAATTGAAAGTTATACAGAATTATTTTATAAAGATAAATTAAAAAATAGAGGAGTTCTTGAAAAAGAACTTGATGAAAAAGCCAATAAATTATATACATGGGTAGAAAGTCTACCAGTTAATAAAGAAAGGAATGATTAATATATGGCAAAAATTATAGGTATCGACTTAGGTACAACAAATAGCTGCGTTGCAGTTTTAGAAGGTAAAGAATCAAAGGTTATTGCTAACCCAGAAGGAGGAAGAACAACTCCATCTGTAGTAGCATTTAAAAATGGAGAAATAATTGTTGGAGATGCTGCTAAAAGACAAATGGTAACAAATCCAGATACAATTTATTCTATTAAGAGATTAATGGGATCATCTGAAAAAGTTAAAGCAAATGGTAAAGAATATACTCCAGAAGAAATATCTGCTATGATCTTAGGATATATTAAAGATTATGCTGAAAGTTATTTAGGAGAAAAAGTTACTAAGGCTGTTATTACAGTTCCTGCATACTTTAATGATGCACAAAGACAAGCTACTAAGAATGCTGGTAAAATAGCAGGATTAGAAGTAGAAAGAATTATTAATGAACCAACTGCTGCATCTTTAGCATATGGTATTGATAAACAAAATGATGCACATACTGTTTTAGTATATGACCTTGGTGGTGGTACATTCGATGTATCTATTCTAGAACTAGGTGATGGTGTATATGAAGTTAAATCTACTGCAGGTAATAATAAACTTGGAGGAGATGACTTTGATAATAGAATTTCTGATTATTTAGTATCTGAATTCAAAAAAGAAAATGGCGTAGATTTATCAAAAGATAAAATGGCTATGCAAAGAATTAAAGATGCTTCTGAAAAAGCTAAGAAAGATTTAAGTGGAGTTACTTCTACTCAAATTAGTTTACCATTTATATCTCAAGGTTCTGAAGGACCTTTACATTTAGAAATGAACTTAACTAGAGCTAAATTTGAAGATTTAATTAGAGATCTAGTTGAATCTACATTAGATCCAGTTAGAAAAGCATTAAAAGATGCTAATATGACTAAAAATGATATTGATAAAGTAATCTTTGTTGGTGGTTCTACTAGAATCCCTATGGTTGCTGATTTAATTAAGAAAGAACTTGGTAAAGAACCAAGTAAAGAAGTTAACCCAGATGAAGTTGTTGCTATGGGTGCTGCTATTCA
Source organism: uncultured Bacillota bacterium (assembly GCA_947303895.1). Classification (GTDB taxonomy): domain Bacteria; phylum Bacillota_I; class Bacilli_A; order RF39; family UBA660; genus RUG13038. The sequence continues at coordinate 18,429 of CAMYZQ010000007.1, forward strand.
AGGTGGAGTATTAACTGGTGAAGTTAATGATATCGTATTACTTGACGTAACACCACTTTCACTTGGTATTGAAACAATGGGCGGTGTTATGACTGTATTAATTCCAAGAAATACAACTATTCCAACTTCTAAATCACAAATATTTAGTACTGCTGCTGATAATCAACCAGCTGTTGATATTCATGTATTACAAGGTGAAAGAGGAATGGCTGCTGATAATAAGACTTTAGGTAATTTCCAATTAGGAAATATTGCACCAGCTCCAAGAGGAGTTCCTCAAATCGAAGTTACATTTGATATAGATGCTAATGGTATTGTTAATGTTAAAGCTAAAGATTTAGCTACTAATAAAGAACAATCTATTACTATTACATCAAATACTTCATTATCTGATGAAGAAATCGATAAGATGGTTAAAGAAGCAGAAGCTAATAAAGAAGAAGATAAGAGAAGAAAAGAATTAGCTGACACTAAAAACGAAATTGAACAATTAATTTATGCTACTGAAAAGGCTATTAAAGACCTTGGAGATAAAGTAGATGAGAAAGATAAAACTAATGCAGAAAATGCTATTAAAGAAGCTAAAGATGCATTAGAAACTGAAGATATTGATAAGCTTAAGAAAGCTAAAGAAAACTTAAATGATAAAGCAATGGAACTTGGTAAGAAAGTTTACGAAGAAGCTGCTAAAGCAAATCAAGCTAATGAATCTTCAGATGAAACAAAAGAAGAAAAAAAAGATAACGTTCAAGAAGCTGAATACGAAGAAAAATAAAAGAAAGTTCTAGTAAGCTAGAACTTCCTTTTCTATGTTAAGGAGATAATATGAATAAATATAAATCTAGAAGTGATGTTCCTGAAAAATATAAGTGGGATCTTAGTGATTTTTATAAAAGTTATGACGAATTTGATAAAGAATTAGAAGAAGTTACAAAAGATATAGAAGTTATTAAAGATTATGTTGGCTGTACTAAAGATAGTAATAAACTATTTGAATTTCTAAATCTAGTAATTAAACTTGATAATAGAATAACTAATTTATATGTTTTTTCTCATCTAAAAAACGATGAAGTCTTAGGAGTAGAAGAAAATCTAAGTAGATTTAATAAAGCATATAATTTAATTGGAGTATTTTCTAATTATTTTAGTTTCTTTTCACCTGAGTTAGTTTCTTTATCAAAAGAAGAATATGATAAATTATTTGAAAATAAAGATTTATTAGTTTATAAAGCTATGCTTGATGAAATGTATAAAGAAAAAGATCATGTACTATCTGAAAGTGAAGAAAAAATAGTAAATGATTTAGTTACAGCATCAGGCCAATATGAAGATATATTATCTAATTTAATTAATAGTGAGCATAACTATGGAACTGTTATGATTGATGGTGAAGAAACTACTATTACATCTACTAATTTTAGATACTTATTAAAGAATAAAGATCCTAAAGTTAGAAAAGAAGTATATGAAAAATTTAGAGGACTTCGTAATCAATATGCTGGAACAGCAGCTTCACTTTTAGATTCATATGTTAAAACTAATAATACTATCTCTAAAATACATAAATTTAATAGTGCTTGGGAAAGCAAATTATTTGGTAATCATATGCCAGAAGAAGCATATAATGCTTTAATTAATACAGTAGAAGGTAATACTTCTTCTGTAAGAAAATATATAAAAACGTATAAAGAAACCCTAGGTTTAGATGAATTACATCCATATGATTTAAATCTTGAACTTGCTAAATCTGATAAAAAGTATTCTATAGAGGATGCTCAAGATTTAATTAGAGAAGCTCTTAAACCTTTAGGGGATAAATATATAGAAAAGTATAATAAAATAATTGATAATCATTATATAGATTATTGTGAATATAAAGGTAAACAATCAGGTGGTTATTCATGTAATACTGCTGATCATTATTCTAGAATATTACTTAGTTTTAATGAAGATTTATCTTCAATATCTACAATAGCTCATGAATGTGGTCATAATGTTCATGATCAATTTATTATAGCTAATAATCCATCGCAATATGTATACGTAACTACATTAGTATCTGAAGTAGCATCATTAACTAATGAATGTTTATTATCTAGTTATTTAGCTAAGAATGGAACTACTAAAGAAGAAAAATTAGCAGGTATAGAAAACATGATGGATGTTATATTAGGTAATTTATTTGGTGCTGTAAGAGAAGGTAAAAACGAAGTAGATTTTAATAAGTATTCTAATGAAGGAAATACATTAACAAAAGAATATCTAAATAAATTATCTATAGATTCATTAATAAAATATTATGGAGATAATGTTAAATTTGATGATATTAGTGGTTGTGAATGGGTAGGAAGATCACATTTCTTCTGTAATTATTATTTATTTGATTATGCATTTTGTATTTCTGTAGCATCTGCTAATGCTATGAGAATACTATCAGGAGACAAAGATGCATTAGATAGATACTTTAAATTCTTATCTCTTGGATCTGATACATATCCAATTAATGCATTTAAAACATTAGGATTTGATTTAACTGATTCTAAAGTATATGAAGAAGCTATTAAATATTTTGATAGTTTAATTGATGATTTTAATAAAATAAGTAAGGAGTAGATATAAATGGCTAAAAGAGATTATTATGATGTCCTTGGTGTTGATAGATCAGCTTCTGAAGCAGAAATAAAATCTGCTTTTAGGAAGAAAGCTAAAGAATATCATCCAGATTTAAATAAAGCTCCAGATGCTGCAGAAAAGTTTAAAGAAGTTCAAGAAGCTTATGATGTTTTATCTAATGAAAGCAAAAGAAAAACATATGACCAATTTGGGCATGCAGCATTTGATCAAACTACTGGTTCAGGATTTGGTGGTAATTACCAAGGTGGATTTAATTCATCATCATTTGATTTTGGTGATATAGATCTTGGTGATATATTTTCTAATATGTTTGGTCAAGGATTTGGATTTGGTGGTAGAAAATCTAATAGACCATCTAAAGGTAAAGATATATTATATAGAGTAAATATTGATTTAGAAGACGCTATTTTTGGTGGTGAAAAAGAAATCAAGATTGAAATGTATGATAAATGTCCTGATTGTAATGGTAAAGGTGGAGATAATCCAAGAACTTGCCCTGAATGTCATGGATCTGGTAGAGTTACTAGAAACCAAAATACTATGTTTGGAACTATTCAAACTAGTACTACTTGTGAAGAATGTGGTGGATCTGGTAAATCATTTGAACATAAATGTTCTTCATGCAAGGGATCAGGTAATGTTTGGACTAAGAAAACTATATCTGTAAATGTACCTAAAGGTGTTGATACAGGTACTAGAGTTAGAATTAAAGGAAAAGGTGAACCTGGACGTAATGGCGGTGAAAATGGTGATATTTACGTTGAATTTAACGTAGTAGAACATGAAATATATAAAAGAGATGGTAATGATTTATATATGGAAGTTCCAATCACTATTACAGATGCTGTTTTAGGAGCAGAAAAAGATATAGAAATACCGGGATCAATTATTTCATTAACTATTCCTGAAGGATCACAAAACCTAGATAAATTAAGAGTTAAAGGTAAAGGTGTTCCATATATGGATTCTAATAAAGCAGGGGACTTATATATTGTTTTAAATGTTGTAGTTCCTACTAAACTTAATAGAAGACAAAAAGAATTATTTAAAGAACTATCTGAAACAGATTTAGATGGTGATGGTATAATTAAGAGATTTTTAAAAATGTTTAAATAACACAAGTTAATCTTGTGTTTTTTGTTTACATAAATATATATTATTTAAAATAAATTTGTTATAATTATAATAGAGGTGATTAGATGAGCACTAATTATGATGCTTTATTTCTTCAAGAAAATATAGATGAAATTGATAATGTATTTAAAGGAAAAGAAGAAAAAGCAGAGGAAACAGCTGAAGCTGAAGCTTCTAAATTATCTAGATCTATAGAATACTATCAAAACCATTCTTTTGAATATATAAAAAGAGATATAAGAATGAAAGCTACAAGAAGATATATGTTTATTACAAATGAAAAAGCTTTAAAAAGAGCAATTGAAAAAGAATATGAAGAAAGAAAACAATGTGTTGTTCCTGAATCTGTTAAAGAAGAAATTATAAAAGAAACTTCTGAAGAAATAAAAAGCAAACTTATTAAACAATATAGAGATGAACTGTTTAATGATTATGTTACAAGAGAAGATAAAAAAGCAAAAAAAAGTATAGAAGTTTTTGGTGTTATGTCTGATCAACAAAAAAAAGATTATGTTAGAGACTATAAAGGTATGATTCTTGCAAATGAGTTGTGTGATAAAAGAAAAGAAGCTATTTTAGAAGTTATGAAAAGTCTAAAAATAAAAGATATTCCGATGTGTATGGAATTTCCTAGCCCAATACATAATGAAATAAAAAAAGTAGCTAAAGTTGATTTACAAGATGAAGAAGATATAAGTTTTAAAGAAAGAATAATAAGAGGTATTAATACATCTGATGATAAACTTCATAAGAATTGGAAATATGTTTGGTTAGCATTTTTTACTTCTTTAACAGCGTCTACTATTATTGGTTTTTCATCAATAAATGCTGGAGTATCAGAACCTGCAGCAATAGGTGCATTCGTTGGCTCTCTAACATTATTTTTATCTACAGCGGGTGCGTTTTTCCACATTCCAGATTTAGAGGATTATCTAGATGATAAGAAAATAATTGAAGAAGCAAAAAAATTAGGATTATATGATTGCTCTAAAGCTTGGTATGAAGCAACAGAAAAGTTTACTAGTTTAGATGAATCTATAAAGAAAGAAAATTATACTCTAGATCAAGGTGGAGGCGAACATGAATTACACAAATAAAAAGTTTACTATGGAAGATGGTAAAATATATGTTGTAATTGAACAAGTCGATTATGAAGATAATATCTATTTATATATAGTTAATAGAGAAGATGAAAATGATTCTAGATTTGTTCAAATAAAGAACGATGAATTATCAGATATAGATATAGAATTATTTAAAGAAAAGATTTTCCCATTATTTGTAGAAAAGATTATAGAATAGTTAATTGACTATTCTTTTTTATTACTTTATAATATCTTGTTAATAGGTGATAACTATGGGTAAAAAGAAGAATTATAATAATAGTAATATAGTTGCTCCAAAAGCAGAAAAAGCTTTATATAAGCAATATATAAAAGAAGAAAAATATGATAAAGCTATTATTGAATTAAAAAAATTAATGAATAGATATAAAGAAGATAAATCTGTTATTTTTGATTTAGCGTTATTATATATTTTGCATGATATTGATTATTCTGAAGGAATATTATTATTCTCAAAAATAAAAGATCGTAGTAATATGTATGCTATTGATTATGAAATTGGAAAATACTATTTAACTAAGGGTAAGTTTAAACAAGCAGAATCATACTTTTTAAATATGCTTAGAAGTTCTTTTGATAATGATATATGTAAAGGTTTAATAAATCTAGTAAAAATTTATATTAGATTAGATAGATTTGAAGAAGCATTAATTTATTACCGTCGATTAACAGATTTAAGTGATAAATGTAATTTTAAAATTCCATATCAACCAAATATTTTATTTTATTTATTATATAAGACAAATAGTTTAACTGAAGAAAAAAGAGTTAGTTATATTTCAACTAACTATTATGCAAGACAAGTTTTAAATTATGATAAAGAAGGAGTAATAGAGAATATTACTAAAAGTACTGATCCTGATAATGGAGAAAAATTATTTATGAATAGATATTCTTATATTGATAGATCTATTGACATAACTAAACTATATGAAGATTGTGAAAAAGCAATACAAGATCTAGAACCATGTGGCTATAGTCTTGGAGGAGATTATTATTATGTACCTTTAGATTATAGTGTTGGTGAAACTGTTTTTTATAATGGTGTATTAGATGATAGAAAAGTTGCTAAAGCAGTAGAAGTATTTACTTTACCAAAGACAAAGAATATATTAACTATTCATGCAACATCATCTATGTTTATTGATAGAAAGTTTGATGATAGATTTGATCCTAAATCTCCTAAAACTAAAAAATATACTTCTAATAGTAAACAAAATGATATAGAACTTCCATTTACTATATAAAAAAAGATACTCAAATGAGTATCTTTTATTTTTAATCGTCTAATACAGTTCCTTCTTTTTCTATCCAGTCTTTAAATGTATTTTTAAACTCAGGAAGAGCCTTTTCTAATACATCTGGATATATTAGTCTAGTATTCTTAATTGCTTCATAAATATACTTAAAATTAACTTCTTTAGCATTATCAAATCTTGCAAATGTAAAACAAGAAGAGAATAGTGATAGAGCTATATCTGGATAATTAGATCCAGTTTCAACCCTTCTTTTATATTTAGAAGTAATACTAACTAAGAATTTAGCTACTTGTTCTAATAAATAATCACTATATGGGAATATAACTCCAGTAGCAAGTTCTATTTTCTTTTTAGAACCCATAACTATTTTAACAGTAGTTTCTTCATCTGGTTCAGGTATTTCTACTTTTTCAAATCTACGAATAAATGCTTTATCTTTAAGTAAGAATTCTTCATATTCTTTAGTAGTAGTAGCTCCAATTATTTTTAAATCACCTCTATCTAAACAAGGTTTTAACATATTAAGGAAGTCTACACCAGATCCATTTCTAGCAGCTGTTACTAAAGTATGAACTTCATCTATAAATAATATAGTATTTTTTCTATCAATAACTTCATTAATTAATAATTGTAATTTAGATTCTACAATACCATCATGTTCATAATTACCAAGTAGAGAAGAAGTATTAATTTTATAGATCTTATAGTTTTGTAAAACATTTGGAACTTTATTTTGTTGAATCATTAAAGCTAATCCTTCAACTAAAGCAGTTTTACCAACACCAGCAGGTCCAGTTAATACAACTGACTTTTCTGGACTTAGTAATATAAGTATCATATCTTTTAATTGCTTTTCTCTTGAAATAGCAGGATTAGTTACATATGTTTTAGCAGTTAATTCATCGGAGTAATTATCTAATATACTCATAGCAACTTTCTTACCATTATCATTTTTTATTTCAACACTTTGTTCATCAAAGATATTATCATCATTTGAATCATAAAAATCATCTGAAATATAATCTTTATCCATTATTTATCACCTAAATTGATTATATCATAGTTAGTTTATATAAGTAAATTAATAATTTTTTAAAAAAATGTAAAAAATAGTGTTAATTTTTGTTCGATTTATGATATTATAATTTTAGTTATTATTAGTAGAGGGTGAAGTTATGAAAAATATTATTTATATGTATTCCAATTTAGATAGAAACAACAAGTTACTTATAATAATAATTATCGTAATTGTTGCCTTACTAGTACTTATTGGTTTATACAATTTAATTACATCTATAGTAGCTAAAATTAAATATAAAAAGAGAAATAAAACTATAGATGAGCAAATTAATAACGAGTATAAAGAACAAGAAGTAAATGTAAAGTCAATTGAACCTGTTTACACTGAAACCAAAGAAGAAGTAATAGAAAAGTATGAAAAAGCTGTTAAAGAAGAGTTGGAAGAGATAGAAACTCTTGATGAAACAGTAACTGATCTAGATGAAATACTTGTAGAAATGATGAATGCTGGTGCTCAAGAAGATTTTGATTTAACAGATTTTGAAAGAGAGCAAGAAGAAAATGCCATTATTAGTTATGGTGAATTATGTAAAAAAGCTGGAGTAGAACAAATTGTTTATCCTAAAAAGGAAATAGATAAAGAAGTAGCTGAAAAAATTGATAAAGAAGTTCACACTTCATTTAAACCATCTACTGTTATTTCACCAATATATGGTGTTCAAAAAGAAGAAAATGATAATGAAGAGGAAGAAAATGACTTCCTTGGAAGATTAAAAGAATTTAGAAGTGGTCTTTAAGATCACTTTTTTAGGAGGATCCTATGAAAAAGAAAATATTTATGGGTGTTATAATTGGTTTATTTTCATTTTTTATAATAGCTTATGCATATGTAACTATTGAAAACTTTTTTATAAAGTCTTTAGATGTTATTGATGAAACACTAGATGAAAAAGCTATCATTATATTTGAAGAAACTATTGAGGATGATTCCATATATGGTAAATATTTATTAAATAATGGTAATATTTATTCATATAATTATAAGAAAACAGATATTGATTCTTATGAAGATAAATTAACTTTAATGGAAGATAATAAAGGTAATAAATTAGAAAAGATTAAAAAGAAAGATAAAGGTTATCTTAATATGTTTAATCCTAAACTAAAAGATAAATACTTTAAGAGAACTTTAAGTAAGTCAGATAGACCATCAAAATACGTATATTATGTAGATTATAGTAAAGATAAGCTTATTATATTAATATCATCTGGTACAGAAGTATATAAGAATAAAAGTTTTACTTCTGCTAGAGTTATTTCAATACTTAAAAAGTATTCTATTAGAGTTGACTAATTAAGTTAATTCTTATAGAATATTTTTTCATGAAAAGAGGGTTATTATGAAAGCAGCTTTTTATACTTTAGGTTGTAAAGTAAATAGTTATGAAACTGAAGTAAATATAGAAATGTTTAAGAATAATGGTTATGAAATAGTACCTTTTAATGAAAAAGCAGATGTATATGTAATTAATACTTGCTCTGTTACTAATACAGCTGATTCTAAAAGTAGAAAAATGATTAGAGAAGCTGTTAAAAGAGGAGAAAATGCTATTGTAATAGTAATGGGTTGTTATTCTCAAATAAAGTATTTAGAAGTCTCTAAAATACCTGGAGTATCTATTGTTATAGGTACTAATAATAAATCTAAAATATTAGATCTAATTGAGGAATATAAAACTAATAAAAAACAAATAGTTAGAGTATTTGATTTAAAAGATATTAAGTTTGAAGATATGAATCTAGATAAATTTGAGAATCATACAAGAGCATTTGTAAAGATTCAAGATGGATGTAATAACTATTGTACATATTGTATTATTCCATACTCTAGAGGTAATGTTAGATCTAAACCTAAGAATTTAGTTATAAAAGAAATAACTACTTTAGCTTATAATGGATATAAAGAAGTTGTTTTAACTGGTATTCATACAGGCCATTATGGTAAAGATTTAGATAACTATGATTTTAGTGATTTACTTTCTGAAATAGAAAAGATAGATGGACTAGAAAGAATTAGAATATCATCAATTGAAATAGTTGAATTAGATGATAAATTTATGAATGTTTTAAAGAACTCAAAGAAAATAGTTAATCATATTCATATACCTCTTCAAAGTGGTTCTAATACTATTTTAAAAGCCATGAATAGAAGATATAACATGGATGAGTTTATTAATAAAATAAATGAAATTAGATCTATTAGACCTGGTATAGCTATTACTACTGATGTAATAGTAGGTTTCCCTGGAGAAACTGATGAATTATTTAATGAAACAGTAGAATCCATTAAAAAAATAGGTTTTACCGAATTACATGTATTTCCATATTCTCCTAGAGAAGGTACTCCTGCTGCTAAAATGGATAATCAAGTACCAGAACAAATAAAAAAAGAAAGAGTTAAAACTCTAATAGAGTTATCAAATAAATTAAAGTACTCTTATTATTCTTCCCTAGTAGGATCAGAGGAATATCTATTAACAGAAACTATAATAGATAATTATATATATGGTCATTTGACTAATTATGGGTTTGCTAGAATTAAATTAGATGGAAATTCTACTAATGAAATATATAAAGTTAAGTTAATTAGTTATAATAATGAGTATTTTGAAGTAGAAAAAATAAAAAAATGTTGAAATTACAATATTATAGTGATATAATCAGTGTAGTTCTTGAATGAAGGGAGGGACAAAATTGACAAAAGTAGTAGTAAAAAATGGCAATGTTGATGGTGCACTAAAGAAATTCAAACAAAAAGTTGCTAAAAGTGGACTTCCTTCAGAATTTAAAAAGAGAGAACATTATTCTAAACCAGGTATTCAAAGAAGAGAAGCTAAAAAAGCTGGTATTAAGAATAGTAGAAAAAGACAAGCAAGAGAAAGAGATTAATTCTCTTTTTTTAATGCTTAAAATATGTTAAAATAGAATAAGAAGAAAAGGGAATTAATATGATACAAAATACATTACAAAGAGTTTTTACTGAAAATTATCCAATGCTAATAATATTTACTGTTGTTATAGTAGCTATTAGAATAGCTTACCTTATAGTAAATAAGAAAGAATTTGTATTCTATAAAGAATTATTTTATTTAGCATTTGTAGTTTATTCAATTAGTTTATTCTATGTTGTTACATTTGAAGATAATAACTATGGAACAAATAATTTTATTCCATTTAGAGAAATAACTAGATATGAATTTTTATCTACTTATTTTATTAAAAATGTTCTTGGTAATGTAATTTTATTTATACCATTTGGATATTTTGTATCTACACTAATAAGATCTAAAAAACCATTTGCAATACTTTTAATAGCATTATTAACATCATTAACTATTGAAATAACTCAATATATGATTGGAAGAACATTTGATATAGATGATATTATTTTAAATGTTATAGGATGTACAATTGGTTATTTAGCTTATTTAGTAATACATGTTTTAGAAAAGAATATAAAGATATTCCAAAAGAATTATGTTAAAAACATATTAGTTATTATAATGATTATTTTACTTGGTATATTATACTGGAAAACAAGTTTATGGGGGATTTTAAGATGATTACAATCACTAATTTAACTAATGAAAATATAGATGAATTAAAAACTTTAGAAAAGTTATCTAAATATTTACCAAAATATTTAAAAGAAAAGAATGTATCTTATGACGTAATTATTGTTGATGAAGAAAAGATACAAGAATTAAATAAGATTTATAGAGGTAAAGATTCAGTTACTGATGTTATATCATTTGCTTTAGAAGATAATGAAACTATAGAAATGCCTGAAAGATGTTTAGGAGAAATCTATATATGCTTAAAAAGAGCTAAAGATCAAGCAAACGAATATGGTCATAGTTTAAAAAGAGAATTATGTTTTCTTTTAACTCATGGTTTTCTTCATTTAAATGGTTATGATCATATGACTCCTGAAGATGAAAAAGTAATGTTTTCTCTTCAAGATGAAATACTTAATAGCTTTGGAGTAACAAGGGGAGTTTAATATGAAAGTAGGAAATGTATCAATAGTAGGTAGACCAAATGTTGGTAAATCTACATTAACAAATGCTTTAATTGGATTAAAAGTAGCTATTACTTCAGATAAGCCTCAAACTACTAGAAATAATATAAGAGGTATCTATAATGATGAAGATAGTCAAATAGTATTTTTAGATACTCCAGGTATACATAAACCTAAATCTAAACTTGGTAAATATCTAAATAAATCTAGTTATTCATCACTTGATGAAGCAGATCTAGTACTATTTATGGTTAATGCTAAAGAAAAACTAGGTACTGGTGATGAATTTGTTTTAGAAAAAGTAAAAGAAGCTAATAAACCAATATTTCTAATTATTAATAAAGTAGATCTAATAAAAAAAGAAGATTTAATAGGCATTATTAATGAATATAATGAATTATATAAGTTTGACGAAATAATTCCTATATCAGCTTTAAAAGAAAAGAATATAGAAGAATTAATTAAAACTATTAAGGATTATTTACCTGAAGGTGAAAGAATCTATGATGAAGATGAATACGTTGATAAACCAGTTAAATTCTTAGTACAGGAACTAATAAGAGAAAAAGTTCTTAGAAAAACTAATGAAGAAGTTCCTCATGCTGTTACTGTAGTAGTAGAAAATTATGAAGAAAATAAGACTAGTGTTCATATAAATGCTTTAGTAATAGTAGAAAGAGAATCTCTAAAGAAAATATTAGTAGGTCACTCTGGAACTATGATTAAAGAAATAGGAATAGATGCTAGAAAAGATATAGAAGAATTAGTTAATAAAAGAGTTTATCTTGAACTTTTAGTTAAAACTGTAAATAACTGGAGAGATAGAGATAAATATTTAACTGAATTTGGATTAACAGAAGAAGAATAATATGGAAATAACTAAAGTAAGAGGAATAGTTGCAGGAGAAAAACCATATAACGAAACAAGTAAACTTGTTTATGTTATTACTAAAGAATATGGTTATATATCTTTGATTGCTAAAGGAGCTAAATCCTTAAAAAGTAAACTTAGATCTATAACTACTAAACTTAGTTACTGTGACTTTCAAATTAATTATAAAGAAGGAAAATTAAGTACTTTAATAGATGGAGATATAGTTAATCCATATAATAATATAAAATCAGATCTAGTTAGAATTAGTTATGCATCATACCTAGTAGAATTAACTACTCAGGTTATGAAAGAAAACTATAATGAAAATATATTTGATTTACTTATAAGTATATTAGATAAAATGGGATCTGGTTTAGAACCTAAATGTCTAACTAATATACTAGAACTTAAATATTTATCATATTTAGGTATTAGTCCTGAATTAAACGAATGCTCTATATGTGGTAATAAAAAAGTAATTACACTTTCATCAGAAAAAGGTGGATTTGTATGTGCTAATCATCATACTAATGAAAAGATAGTAGATCCAAAAACCCTAAAAATGATTAGGCTTCTTTATTACATAGATATAGATAAAATAACTAAAATAGATGTATCAGATAAAGTCCAAAGAGAAATAGATGAATTTATTACTGAATACTATGATAGATATTCAGGCATGTATTTAAATACAAAGAAATTCTTAAATAAAATTAAAAATGTTTATATTTAAGGTGATAATATGAAATATAAAGAATATTTAGATGAATTAAATGATTCATTAACATTTAAAACAAAGTTCATTCCAACACAAGAAGAACTAGATGAATTATTTTACGAAATAAGTAAAACCAATAATCATGAATTAGTTTGGAGATTAGCATTCTCATTTTCTAATTCTAATTATAATTTTGACAAGTTTATTGATTATTATATAAAAGAAAAAGATATGTGGTTTCTTGAAGAGTTGTTATATGCTATCACTGAAGAAAGATTTGATGATAAAGATATATATAATAGAATTGAAGATAAAGAATTTTTAAAAGAATATGTTGATTTTATAAAGCATTATCATGGAATGACTGATGAACAAATAAAAGAATACTTTAAGAATTAGTATATACTTTTTAATAAAATGTGATATAATTTAAATGTATAAGAAAAGCGATGACTAGGGGTGGAATCCTAAGAGCTATATAATATAAAGATGATTCTAATAAGAATAAGTAAGGTGGAACCGCGGTAATAATCGTCCTTACATAGAAGTAGAATCATCTTTTTTTCTTAATAAGGAGGATATTATGGAAGAATTAAAAATGGAAAAAATAGTTAATTACTGCAAACAATATGGTTTTGTATTCCCAGGAAGTGATATTTATGATGGATTTGCTAATACTTGGGATTTTGGACCAGTTGGAGTAGAATTAAAAAACAATGTTAAAAAAGCTTGGTGGAAGAGATTTGTTCAAGAAGACAAAGATACTTATGGAGTAGATGCTGGTATTTTAATGAATCCAAGAGTTTGGGAAGCATCTGGACACGTTCAATCTTTCTCAGATCCTAAAATGGATTGTAAGAAATGTAAACAAAGATTTAGAGCAGATAATTTAATTGAAGAATTCTCTAAAGGAGAAGTTGCAGCTGAAGGTATGACTAACGAAGAAATGGAAAAATACATAGCTGACAATAATATTAAATGTCCTCATTGTGGAGGATTTGATTGGTCTGAAATTAAACAATTTAAATTAATGTTTGAAACTAGTAGAGGTACAGTAGAAGGATCTAAAGATACAGTTTATTTAAGACCTGAAACATGCCAAGGTGAATATGTTAATTTCTTAAATGTACAAAGAACTACAAGAGCTAAAGTACCATTTGCTATAGCACAAATAGGTAAGTCATTTAGAAATGAAATAACTCCAGGTAATTTCTTATTTAGAACTATAGAATTTGAACAAATGGAACTTCAAAAGTTCTGTAAAGATACAGATTCAATGGATATTTATAATAACTATAAAGAAAGAGCTTTAGCATTTGCTAAAGATATTGGACTTGATCCTGAAAAATTAAGATTCCATGATCATGATAAATTAGCTCACTATGCTAAAGCAGCATGTGATATTCAATATAGATTTCCAATTGGATGGGAAGAGCTTAATGGTATTCATCATAGAGGAACTTGGGATTTATCAAGACATACTGAATTTAGTGGTAAATCACTTGAATATTTAGATCCTGAAACTAATGAAAAATATATACCTACAGTTATTGAATATTCTATTGGTGCTGATAGATTAACATTAGCATTACTTTGTAATTCATATGAAGAACAACCGCTTGAAAATGGTGAAACTAGAGAAGTTATGCATTTTCATCCTGCAATAGCTCCATATAAAGCATGCATACTTCCATTGATAAAGAAAAATCATAGTGATAAAGCAATGGAAATATTTAATACTTTGAGTAAATATTTCATGGTTTCATATGATGAATCTGGTTCTATTGGTAAAAGATATAGAAGAAATGATGCTATTGGAACTCCATTCTCAATTACAGTAGATGATGAAACACTAAATAATAATACTGTAACTATTAGAGATAGAGATACAATGGAACAAATTACTATCTCAGTAGATGAAGTAGTAGATTATATTAATAAAAAGATACAATTCTAGTATCTTTTTTATTTACATTTCATATTCATTATCTCTTTATTTTTACGTAAATATATGCTATTATGTATATAGTAATGGAGGATAAAGTTATGGGAATATTTGATAAATTAATCGGTGATAAACCTGAAAACGGTGAAAACGTTGAAGATTCATATTATATAAATACAGTTGAGGAAGCTTATAAAAATCCTGATTCTGAAGGTAATAAAATGATATTACTAGAACCAAGAGCTTACTCAGAAAGTCAACAAATAGCAGATCATTTAAAAAGAAGAAATACTATTGTTGTTAATTTAAAAAGAGTTACATCAGAGCAAGCTAAAAGAATTATAGATTTCTTATCTGGAACTCTATATGCTATTGGTGGTAATATGCAAAAACTTGGACCTGGTATATTCCTTTGTACTCCGAAGAATATAAATGTTCAAGGAAAGATGACTGAAGAAGAAGATAAAAAGGCAAAATCAAAAGACGACGAAGAATAATATTGATTTTAATATAAATTAGTGTTATTATATGTCTTAATTCTTGGAAGTGGTATTATGAATAAGTTTAAAAGAAGCTTGTTTGGATATAATACAAAAGAAGTAAATGCCTTTATAGATGACATTATTAAAAATGTAGAGAAAATAATTAAATCTAATAAAGAAAAAACTGAAAAGATTCAAAAACTTGAAAATGAAATTGCTTATTTAAAAAAGTATCCAAACAAAAATTTAGTTCAAAGTGATGAAGAACTAAGTAAAACACTTAGTGATAGTATTCTTTTGACTAAAAATACTACTAAAGCTATCCAAAGGGTAGAAGATGAAAGAATTAATATTATAAAAGAGAAGTTAACAAAAACTATAGAAGAACAAAAAAGACTTCTTGATGAATTAGATAAAAAATAAATGATGAAGACGGATATTTATAGATGTTTTAAGAGAGTTATCGCTTGGTGAAAGATAATAACTATATAAATATTAGATCACTTCTGATATCCTTATTTAAGTTAATAGAATAAGGCGTATATATGCGTTAAATAATTAAGAGCATAGATATCTATGAAGTAAGGTGGTACCGCTATAAATAGTCCTTACATCATAGATATTTTTTTATTTTAAAGGAGGAATTAAAATGGAGTTTAAGAAATTAGACAAAAGAGAAAATTAT